>CAURIB010000017.1:0-18127 GCA_963524795.1 uncultured Streptococcus sp. | reverse complement strand
CTGTATAGACTAGTGCAAGTGTTTGATGATAGAGTTTGACCGTTTGGCAGCTTGCTTGAATGATTGGATTAGCTGGGTCTAGGTCTTCATTCATATAGTCTACAAAAGCATTGTAAAGTTCTTCTGAATTAGTCTCTGTGTGTAGGGTGTTTAGGGTTTGAGCAATTTCCTGGATTGAAAAAACAGACTTGAGTGTTGTGATAGCAATCAATCGGGCAATTTGTTTGCGTTGGTATTTTTTCTTTTCAGGTTTACTGATATAGCCGTGCTTCACATAGTTGTTCACCATTGATGCAGTTAAACCTTTCTCTTTAGCAAGAGAAATAGGGGAACAAACTTTATTCACATAAAGTAGGACCTGATCCAAATAGAGATCAATGTTTGGAATTTCGTCCCATTCTGGGTAGGAAAAAGTAGTTTTCATTTCCAACTCCTGCTTATCTAGTTTTAATAACTAGATTATAAAATAATAGAAATAAAAAGTCAAGTTTTAACTGCTTGTAGAAAGCCTTAAATTATGCTATGATGAGAGAAACTAGTCAGAAAAGAGGAGATAAGATGGAAATTCGTTTAGCCTTTCCAAATGAAGTTGATGCAGTAATGAAAGTAATTGAAGATGCTAGAAAAACTCTAGCCAAAGCTGGTAGAGACCAATGGCAAAATGGTTATCCCAATGCTGATATTATCATCGATGATATCATCTCAGGTCAAGCTTATGTAGCCCTAGACGAAGGTGATCTCTTAGCCTATGCGGCAGTGACTAAGAGCCCAGAATCTGCCTATGAAGCTATTTATGAAGGCAAATGGCAAGGAGGAGAGACAGAGTATCTAGTTTTTCATCGTATTGCTGTGGCAGCAGATGTTCAAGGGCAAGGGGTAGCGCAGACCTTCTTGGAAGGCTTGATTGAAGGCTTTGATTACCTAGATTTTCGTTCAGATACGCACGCTGAAAATAAGGCTATGCAACATATCTTTGAAAAGCTTGGCTTTAAAAAGGTTGGCAAGGTTCCAGTAGATGGAGAACGCCTAGCCTATCAAAAATTAAAATCCAATGCCTAAAAAGTATGCAAAAATGCTCTATGTTTCTCCCGTAGGGGAGCTCTCACTTGTTGCTGATGACCACTACTTGCTTGGCATTTGGTTTCAAGGTCAGAAACATTTTGAGAGAGGTTTGGAAGCTGGGTGTATCGTTGATGTTCCAAGCCATCCAGTTTTGAAGCAAGTTGCTTCTTATTTAGATAGCTATTTCTCAGGACAAGACCAGGACCTATCTGAGCTTCCTCTGGCTCCTGTTGGTAGTGACTTTGAAAAAAGAGTCTGGAAATACTAGCGAGGAATTCCTTTTGGCCAGACAGTTACTTATGGACAAATAGCTAAGGACTTGCATGTAGCTTCTCCTCAAGCTATCGGAGGAGCAGTAGGGCGCAACCCATGGTCTATCCTCGTACCTTGTCACCGCGTCCTCGGTGCTGGTAATCGCCTGATGGGCTTTGCTTCAGGAATTGAGAAGAAGGCTTGGCTATTGAAGCATGAAAGTGCAACATTTAAAGAGAATATAGAATAGAAAGAGAATAAAATGTTAGAATTTATAGAATATCCAAAATGTACAACTTGCAAAAAAGCAAAAAAAGAGCTAGACCAACTTGGACTAGAATATAAAGATGTTCATATTGTCGAAGAAACACCAACTGAGGAAGTGATTTTGACCTGGTTAGAAACTTCAGGTTTTGAATTAAAACAGTTCTTTAATACCAGCGGTATCAAATATCGTGAGCTAGGATTGAAAGATAAGGTAGGAAGCATGTCAAAACAAGAAGCAGCTAAACTCTTAGCTAGTGATGGCATGTTACTCAAACGTCCAATTCTTGTTAAAGGTGGACAGATTCAGCAAATTGGCTATCGCAAAGCCTATGAAGAGCTTGGTTTGAATTAGGTTTTATCTATCTCTTTGATAAAAATAATATATGTCTGGCTTCTCTAAAAGTGTGTTAAACTAGTATTTAGACCCAGAAAGTCTTTATCCGTAGCAAATATTTTTAATCAGAGCAGAAGTATGATAGAATGAATCATTATCAGGAGAGGATGTTTCTATGAACGTTACAACACTTTTAGCATCAGATTGGTATCAAAACTTGATGCAGTATATTCCAGACGGCAAACTCTTTAGCTGGCGTTCGGTTTTTGATGGCATTCCAAGAATTGTCCAACAATTACCGACAACCTTGATGTTGACAGTATGTGGTGCCTTTTTTGGTATCATGCTAGCCCTAATCTTTGCTATCGTTAAAATCAACCGAGTTAGATTTATTTACCCATTACAAGCCTTTTTTGTTAGTTTCTTAAAAGGAACTCCAATTTTAGTTCAACTGATGTTGACTTATTATGGAATTCCATTAGCTTTGAAAGCCTTGAATCAACAATGGGGAACTTCTCTGAACATTAATGCGATTCCAGCAGCAACATTTGCGATTGTGGCTTTTGCTTTTAACGAGGCGGCCTATGCCAGCGAAACTCTTCGTGCGGCCATCCTTTCAGTCGATCCTGGGGAGATTGAGGCAGCTCGAAGTCTTGGTATGACACGCGGACAAGTTTATCGTCGAGTAATTATTCCCAATGCAGCAGTAGTTGCAACACCAACCTTGATTAACTCCTTGATTGGCTTGACCAAGGGGACTTCCCTAGCCTTCAGTGCAGGTGTTGTAGAAGTCTTTGCCCAAGCTCAGATTTTGGGTGGTGCAGACTATCGTTACTTTGAACGTTTTATCTCAGTTGCCCTTGTCTACTGGGTGGTAAATATCGTTATTGAAAATCTTGGCCGTTTCATTGAAAGAAAAATGGCTATTACAGCACCAGATAATGTTGAGACAGATGTGAAAGGAGAGCTTCGCTAATGATTAAAATTTCAAATTTAAGCAAATCCTTTTCAGGTCAAACCGTTTTGGATCATCTGAACTTAGATATTCAAAAAGGAGAAGTTGTTGCCTTAATTGGTTCTTCAGGAGCTGGGAAATCAACTTTTCTTCGTAGCCTAAATTATCTAGAAACTCCTGATAGTGGAAGTATTCAGATTGATGATTTCAAAGTTGATTTTTCTCAAATTACGCAAGAAGAAATTCTAACTCTCCGTCGTAAATTATCGATGGTTTTCCAACAGTTTAATTTATTTGAGCGTAGAACAGCCTTAGACAATGTCAAGGAAGGTTTGCTTGTTGTCAAGAAATTATCGAACGAAGAAGCAACTAAGATTGCCAAAGAAGAGTTGGCTAAGGTTGGGCTTTCAGATCGTGAACAGCATTATCCGCGTCACTTGTCAGGGGGGCAAAAACAACGGGTCGCTATAGCGCGTGCCCTAGCCATGAAACCAGACGTCTTACTTTTGGATGAACCGACTTCAGCCCTTGACCCAGAATTGGTTGGTGAGGTAGAAAGATCGATTGCTAATGCTGCAAAATCAGGTCAAACCATGGTTTTGGTCAGTCACGATATGTCATTTGTTGCTCAAGTTGCGGATAAGGTTTTATTCTTGGATAAAGGAAAGATTATTGAATCTGGAACCCCAGATGAGATCATCAATCATCCAAAAGAAGAACGAACAAAAGAGTTCTTTGCTAGTTACAAACGGACCTATATTTGATATAATAGAAGATAAGAAAAACTCAGTTGGCTAAGCTAACTGGGTTTGCTCTTTAAAAATGTTAGAAATGAGAGAGAGCATGCTACTTCAAATATTTTCCTTGTACTTCCAGAGTTTAGTTTTAACCATGCTACTAGTCTTGGTTGTCTTGGGACTTTGGATTGGTTTAAGAGCCCTATCAGGTGTTGATAAAACAGCTAAGGCCCGCCAAGCCCACCTCTATGATATGATTATGATTGGAGTATTGACAGTCCCAGTATTATCCTTTGCGACGATGAGTCTTTTATTAGTTATCAAGGCATGATGCTTGTATAATTGGAGTCATTGAGATAGAATAAAAATAGTTACAACAAGAAAGAAGGAAAAAGGATGTACGATACAATTATTATTGGTGCAGGGCCTGCAGGCATGACTGCAGCCTTATATGCAGCTCGAAGCAATCTAAAAGTTGCTTTGATTGAAGGTGGTCTTCCAGGCGGTCAGATGAATAACACTTCTGATATAGAAAACTACCCAGGCTATGCTAATATCAGTGGCCCTGAGTTGGCTGAAAAGATGTTTGAACCTCTTGAAAATCTAGGAGTTGAGCATCTCTATGGCCTTGTGGAAAATATTGAGGACCATGGTGATTATAAGAAAGTAATCACAGATGATCAAGAATTTGAAACACGTACTGTTATCGTGGCGACTGGTTCTAAGCACCGTCTCTTGGGAGTTCCAGGTGAAGAAGAACTCAATAGCCGAGGTGTTTCTTACTGTGCGGTTTGTGACGGAGCCTTTTTCCGTGACCAAGATTTGTTGGTTGTAGGTGGTGGTGACTCAGCAGTTGAGGAAGCAATCTTCCTAACACAGTTTGCCAAAACTGTAACCATTGTTCACCGTCGTGATGAGCTTCGTGCTCAAAAAGTCTTGCAAGACCGCGCCTTTGCCAATGATAAAATCAAATTTATTTGGGATTCCGTCGTCAAAGAAATCAAGGGTGAAAACCGTGTGGAGTCAGTTGTCATTGAAAATGTTAAAACAAATCAAGTGAGTGAACATGCCTTTGGTGGTGTATTTATCTATGTTGGTTTAGATCCAGTTAGTGATTTTACAAAAGATTTACAAATCCAAGATGAATCAGGTTGGATTGTGACAGATGACCATATGAAAACAAGTGTTGCAGGAGTCTTTGCAGTTGGGGATGTTCGTCAGAAAGACCTTCGCCAAGTTACAACAGCAGTTGGAGATGGCGCCATTGCAGGTCAAGAAGCCTATAAATATATTACTGAACACAGTTAAAAAAGTTTCCAATCAAGTGATTGGAAACTTTTTATAATCGATTTCTGAAGACTTCGTACATGAGAATAGCAGCAGCAACACTGGCATTGAGACTTTGTACGTGTCCATTCATAGGAATAGTGATCATCTCGTCCACTTGCTTTTTGATGTTACTTGAGATACCTTTTCCTTCATTTCCGATAATGAGGGCGACTTTACCACTTGTGTTCCATTTATGGCAAGGAGTCCCGTTCATATCAGTTCCAAAGGTCCAAAAGCCCTCTTCTTTAAGTTTGTCCAAGGTTTGACTGAGGTTGGTCACGCGAGCGATAGGAACATGCTCGATGGCACCTGTTGCTGTTTTAGCAACGACAGGAGTAACGCCGACGGCTCGGTGTTTAGGAATAATGACACCTGAAACATTGGTTGCATCCGCTGTTCTTAAGATAGAACCGAGATTATGTGGGTCCGTTAAACCATCAAGGATTAGTAGTAGTGGGTTTTCTTCCTGGCGTGTCTTAGCAAGAATCTGCTCAAGTTCAGTATAGGCAAATTCAGAAACGCGCAAGACAAAACCTTGGTGAACAGCTCCTTCAGTCATCTCAGAAAGTGATTTTTTGGAAGTCCAAGAAATGGATACTTTCTTTTCAGTAGCCAATTCCTTAACTTTTTCCACATTCTTTCCTCGTAAATCTTCCTGAAGGTAGAGTTTGTTTCCAGTATTTGCTAAAAGAGCTTCTGTGACGGCATGAACGCCATAGACAATATCATTTGTTTTCATAATTCTAATTTTAAAGTTATAGGACTGAGGCAAACTTATATCGTTTTTGAATACCTGTTGACTCAGTAGTTGCTAGTTTATTCTAGGATGAGAAGTCCTTCTTTGATTTCGAAAGGATCTTTTTCATTGATACGATCGTAGAACATGACACCATTTAAGTGGTCAATTTCGTGTTGAACGACAATTGAGTTATAGCCCTTGAGTTTGATGCGATGCTTTTCTCCATCCTTATCAAAATAATCTACAGTTACTCGAGCGTGGCGGATAACATAGCCTGGAACGGCACGGTCAACAGACAAGCAACCTTCTCCCTCGCCTAGAGCAGCGTCCTGGACTGAGTGGGATACAATTTTCGGATTGTACATAACAGCTTGTAAGTCATAGGCTTCTTGAGGTGTTTCACCTTCCTCGGTGATATTAGGAACTAAAACAGCAATGATGCGTTTTGAGATATCGAGTTGTGGTGCTGCAAGACCAACTCCACCACGTAGACCTAATTTTTCAGCCATAACAGGGTCTTGTGAGTGTTTTAAAAATTGCATCATTTTTTCTCCGAGAATGATATCTTGATCACTCAAGGGGAAGCTGACTTCTTCAGCAACGGCACGAAGAGTTGGGTTTCCTTCACGGATAATATCTTTCATATCAATTAAATGAGCAGCTTTGGTAATTCTTTCTATAGCAGACATGTTCTCTCTCCTTTTCTTACTTTACATGATAACACAAAATAGCCTAGAATGAAAGCACATTAGTTCTATCAGGATGCATTCTCCAGATGAAATACTATCTTGTCTATGGTATAATAAATTAAGGAGACTTGCATCAAAAAGCAGGGAGAAAAAATATGGAAAAACGTAGTAGAAGCAGAAAAAATGGCTCGAACTTTCAAGTTATCAGAACATCTGTTCGATTTTTTAGGAACTATAAACAGTGGAGCAATAGAACTTTTATTGTAGTTTTGTTGGCTTTTGTAGCTCTCTCGATGATCACGACTTTGTTAGTAGAAGGGGCTCAGGGGATTTCATTGACCAGTAGTGACTCGACTGTAGTACATCATAAATCCAATGCTCAGGAAAAGAGTGAGGATACTGAGAAAGAAACCAGTGCTCGTATTATGGCTCATGGAGATTTGCTTTATCATATTCCTATTTATCGTACAGCTCTAAAAGAGGACGGGAGCTATGATTTTCATGAAAATTTTGACTATGTCAAACCTTGGTTTAAGAAGGCTGATCTAGTCATAGGAGACTTTGAAGGGACTATTAGTAAGGACCATTACCTAGCAGGCTATCCTTTATTTAATGCTCCAGGAGAAGTTATGGATGCGATAAAGGATGCTGGTTATCAGGTGCTGGACTTGGCCCACAATCACATCTTAGATTCCCAGTTGGAAGGAGTTATCTCTACAGCGGATGCGATCGAAAAGGCAGGCATAACTCCAATTGGAGTATATACCCATGAAGCGCGTGATAAGGCGCCTTTAGTGATTAAGGAAGTAAATGGTATTAAGGTTGCTTTCCTAGCCTATTCTTATGGCTTTAATGGTATTGAGGAATATATCTCTAAAGAGGATTACAATAATTACCTGTCCGACTTAAATGAAGATAAGATGAAGGCTGAAATTGAGCGAGCTGAAAAAGAGGCTGACATTACCGTTGTCATGCCGCAAATGGGAATTGAGTATCAATTAGAACCAACTGAAGAACAAAAGATTCTCTACCACAAGATGATTGACTGGGGAGCTGACCTTATCTTTGGAGGGCATCCTCACGTTGTTGAACCAGCTGAAACAGTTGAAAAAGATGGAGATAAAAAACTCATTATCTATTCTATGGGCAATTTCCTATCTAATCAACGGATTGAAACCATGCAGGATGAGGAAAATGCCAAGTGGACGGAGCGTGGAGTCCTCATGGACGTAACCATAAAGAAGAAAGCAGGCAAGACCACTATTGAGACTGCAGAGGCTCATCCAACTTGGGTTAACCGTACTCCAAAAGGCACCTATTCACCTGACGGCTATCCACTTTTTCTTTATCAGACCTATATCTTGGAAGATTTTATAGAAGGTGGGGCTCATCGTGAAAAATTGGATGAGGAAACCAAGGAGAGAGTTGACATAGCCTACAAAGAAATGAATGAACATGTTGGCTTGAAGTGGTAGTGGTATTTCTTAGAGGAGACGGGATGACGATAAAATTAATTGCGACAGACATGGATGGAACCTTATTGGATCCCAAAGGTCAAGTAGATTTACCTCGTTTGGAGAAGCTTCTTGATCAACTAGAAGAAAGGGGAATTCGATTTGTCATTGCGACTGGAAATGAGATTCATCGTGTGAAACAATTACTAGGGCATTTGACAGAGCGAGTAGTTTTAATTGTAGCTAATGGGGCGAGAATTTTTGAAGGAAATCAACTTTTACAGGCTCAAACTTGGGATGATGACATGGTTAATCGGACTTTAGAATTTTTCAAGGGCCGAGAATGCCAAGAACAGTTTGTAGTGACCAGTATGAATGGTGGTTTTGTGAAAGAAGGTACTGTCTTTACAGAACTTGAAAATTTTATGACTCCAGAGATGATTGAACTTTTTTATCAGCGGATGAATTTTGTGGAAGAGTTAGAGTCTCATCTTTTTGGTGGAGTGTTAAAAATGAGCTTGGTAGTCGGTGAGGAGCGCTCTGACTCAGTTTTAGAGGAAATCAATCAGCTCTTTAATGGCTCCGTTCAGGCTGTTTCAAGTGGTTATGGTTGTATCGATATTCTTCAGTCTGGTATTCATAAAGCCTGGGGCTTGCAAGAGCTACTCAAGCGTTGGGACATCAAAGCTGAGGAAATTATGGCTTTTGGTGATAGTGAAAATGATGTAGAAATGCTTCAATTAGCTGGAATTTCCTATGCCATGGAAAATGCCGACGACAAGGCCAAAGCAGTAGCGACAAACTTTGCTCCATCCAATATTCAGGCAGGAGTTTATCAGGTTTTGGAAGACTGGATAGAAAAAGGAGAATGAAATGGCAGTTCAGTTGTTAGAAACGTGGCTCCTAAAAGAGCAAGAAAAAATCCAAAACAAGTATCGTGAGCTCAATCAAATCTCCCTATTGGATCCAGATATCATTTTTATTGGTGATTCTATCATCGAATATTATCCCTTGCAGGAGCTACTAGGACCTTCAAAGATCATGGTCAATCGAGGCATCAGGGGTTACCAGACAGGGCTTTTACTTGATAATCTTGATGCCCATTTCTATGGTGATGCTGTTGATCAGATTGTTCTTTTGATTGGGACAAATGATATTGGTAAGGAAGTAGAGTTGGAGCAGACCTTGCATAATCTCGAAGCTGTGATTCAGTCAATTGTGCGTGATTTTTCGCTTACCCAAATCAAGCTTCTTTCTATTTTACCAGTTAATGAAGGCACAGAGTATCAGCAGACAGTTTATATCCGCACCAATGAGAAAATCAAGGCGTGGAATCAAGCTTATCAAGACTTAGCTTCAGCCTATATGCAGGTTGAATATATTCCAGTATTTGATAGCTTCTTAGATGAAGCTGGACAATTAAAACCTACCTACACAACCGATGGCCTACACCTAAGTGTTGCTGGTTATCAGGTTCTTTCAAAAGTATTGAGAGATTATCTTTTTTAGAATTTTAAAAAGTTTGTAAAAAGTAATAGATAAATAATTGACATAAAAAAATTCTTCTTGTAGATGTAAATAGTGATAAAGATTCACTAAAATCTATAGGTTGAATTTTTTATATTTATTATAAATAATGATAAAAATAAACGTTTTTTACTGTATTTAGTACCCAAGATAAATAAATAATATTATTTAAATAAAATAATTTAAATTTTTTGTGGCTAAATATTACTCTAAAATGTATATTATGCATTTTAAAAGTAGTTTCATGGGCCTCATTATTCTTGATATAATAAGGCTAATATGGTATACTTTTAAAGTTACTGTAGTGTGGAGGATAGTGTTTTCTTTTCAGAAAATTCTTAATATTCTTACATATTATTAGTTAAAATGTTAAAAAAGGAGAACTTATCACATGATAAGAAGAGAGCAACAACGATTTTCTTTAAGAAAATATAAAGTTGGGGTCGCATCAGTTTTCTTAGGAACCACCCTTAGCTTTTTAATGGCTAATGGTGGTGCTGTAAAAGCATCTGAGATTATTGCACAGTCAAATTCTGGAGAAACTACCGGACTTGTGGATAAAGATAAGTCTAAAGAAGAACTTCAAGATTCCGATAAGGCTGTTGTAAAGGAAACTTCAGAAAGTAAAGTAGAATCTTTAAAAACTGAAGATGTAAAATCAGAATCAACTGGAGTTACCTCTGAAGAAGCTAAACCTAAAACTAGTCAAGCTAAATCTGAGGAATCAAAAGATCTTAGTTCTGAGGCAAAATCAGAGTCTTCTAAACCAGCAGCATCTTCAAAAGTAGAAGAAGTTGTAGTAGCTAAGCCTAAGGCAGAAGAAAAGTCTGAAAATAAAACAGAAGAAAAAGCTGAATCTAAAGTAGAACTTTCAGCAGTAGCTGAGGCAACTAGCCTTGATACAAATGCTAGTGCAGCTAATGTTGAAGCAAAACCACTCGTTGATACAGAAACACTAGCTTTGGCAGCTGAAAATACAGTAAATGCAGGTGCATTAGCTACAAATGGTGGTCGTCGCCGTAATCGTCGCGCCGCAACTGAAGAAGTTGTATCTGGAGATCATAACTCTAAACCAATTGCTGTAACTACTTACCTAAAGGATGGTGAAGTTGCTACACCTAATATGACAGATTCAAATGGTGCAAGTGTTCGTTCTCAAACTGTACCAGCTGGTTACTCTGCTAAAGAGGGAGATTGGTATACATACGCTATCTGGGATTTAACTAGATTCAATGAACGTTATGGTACAAAATACTATGCTCGTGCCTATAAGAGATTTGATGAATCTACAGATACAACTGTTGAATTACTAGATAAAACTACTGGTAATGTACTAGAAACTAGAACTATTACTTCATCTAGTGGTGTTCAAAAATTCACTACTACCACAGCTGCGTCTAATAGTCAATTAACCTTCCAAGTGGATTATAAAGCAGGTACTGCTGAAAAAGGTAAAACTACTCAACCATTTATTCAAAATGGGTATGAGGTTGGAAAGAGTATAACAGATTTAGTGGCTGCTGGACACACACTTACGCCAGCAGAGCAAACACTTTATAATGCGGTTTATAATGCTCGTACTACAACAGATGTTCTAAACGTTGTTGAACCAGCTTACAATGGCCGTACAATTACTGATTCAAACGCTAAAATACCAGAAACAATTAATAAAACAACTTACTATAAAGTAGTTGATAAAAATAACCCTACTTTCAACGCTAATAAAACGGATAAAACTGTTCAAGATTATAAAGAAAATGGTAATGAAGTAGACTTAGCTAGATATACACTTAAAGCTGAAGAAGGACAAAGATTCACAGCATCTGGTGAGCGTCAATTTGATGGATATAAATTGTATCAAAGAGCTGATGCAAATGATAAATCAGGCTTTGTAAATCGTCCTTATACTATCGGTTCTAAATTCATGGATGCGGACCGATACGGTATCAAACGTATCAAAGAAGTTGTTGGAGAAGACGGTTCAGTAGTTATTCGTGTTTACTTATTAGATCCAAGACAACAAAGCAAGCGTTCTGATGGTTCATTAAGTACTGATGGTTATATGTTGCTTGCAGAAACGAAACCTATTAAACCAGGTGAAAATAATACACAAGAATTAGTTGTTAAAAAAACACCTCTTAACACTATTGCACATACAGTAACTGATCCAAAAACTGGAGCCAAAACAAACTATCCTAACGGTAAAGAAGTTACATTCGATTTCCAAAAAGCTGCAGGATATACGCCATATAAATCAGTATTTGTACCATTCTTAGGAGACGGGATTGGACACGGTTCAGCTAACGCACAATTAGAACGTGGAGTTGGTGGTATCGGTACAAACGTTGACTTATTAAATACCTTAACACCATATAAGCAGCCTATCTACTACTACGTTAAGCAAGATCCAGTTCAAGTTACTCCAGAAGTTGAAAAACAACTGGAAGGACGTAGCTTAAAAGACGGTGAATTTACTTTCAAATTAACAGAAGATAAAAGTTCTCCTGATAGATACGAAGAAACAGTTACTAATAAGTCTGGTAAAGCTACATTCAGTAAGCTTACCTTCAATAAAGCTGGTACTTATAAATACAAAATCACTGAAACAAAAGGTTCTGATACAAACGTTGACTACGATGCAATGACTGTCACAATGACAGTTACTGTAACTGAGAATTCTAAAGGTGATTTACAAGCAACGACTACATATAGTGCTGAAGGTGGATTCAAATCAAGTGAAAATGATAAAATCTTCAACAACTATGTTGTAGCTCCTGTTAAGACTAAGTTTGACTTCAGCAAGGCTCTCGCAGGTCGTGAATTGAAAGCTGGTGAGTTCACTTTCCAATTGAAAGATTCAAAAGGAACTGTTCTTCAAACTAAAACTAATACTAAAGCAGGTCTTGTAGCCTTTGACGACTTGACCTTTGACAATACACAAGTTGGTACTCACAAGTATACTGTAGAAGAAGTTCAAGGTTCTGAAGCAGGAATGACTTATGACCCAATGAAAGCTGAAGTAACGATCACTGTTACTAAAGAAGGTCACGTTCTTAAAGCAACCAATACACTTCCTGCAGATAGAGAGTTTAATAATACCTTCACACCAGCTCCTGTTAAAGTAAACCTTGAATTTGATAAATCCCTTTCAAATGGTACTTTGAATGCTGGAGACTTCAGCTTTACCTTGACTGGTGACAACAATGTTAGTGAAACTGTCACTAACAAGGCTAATGGTAAGATTAACTTCAGTGAATTGTCATTTGACCAAGCAGGTGTCTACAACTATACTGTAAAAGAAGTGAAGGGCAATAAAGCCGATGTAGACTACGATGCAATGACTATCGCAGTGAAAGTCACTGTTACAAAAGATGCAACTACAGGTCTTTTGTCAGCTAAGACTGAAATAACTTCAACAGGTGGTGAAGCAACTGGTGCAGATGATAAAGTCTTTAACAACCATGTAGTGGCACCAGTAACAGCTCGATTTGACTTCAGCAAAGCTCTTGCAGGCCGTAAACTTAAAGCAGGCGAATTCAGTTTTGTCTTGAAAAATTCTGAAGGAACAGTTCTTCAAACCAAGCAAAATGATGCTGATGGTAAAGTTAAGTTTGATGCTTTAACATTCACTAATACTCAAGTTGGAAATCATAAGTACACTGTAGAGGAAGTTATCCCAGAAACTAAAGAAGCTGGAATGACTTACGACACCATGAAAGCTAACGTGACAGTTTCTGTAACGAAATCGGGTCATGCACTTACAGCTGTAGCAACACTTCCAGCAGATAAAGAATTTAACAATACCTTTACCCCAACTGCAACACAAGCTCAATTCAAGTTCACTAAGAGACTTGAAGGTAAAGAGCTTACGAAGGATGCCTTCACATTTGAATTAGTTGAAAATGGCAAAGTCATCCAAACTAAGAAAAATGCGGCTGATGGAACTATCCAGTTTGACGCGATTTCTTATGATAAAGAAGGTGCTCATACCTATACTGTACGTGAAGTAGCTGGTGCTGACACAAACATTGACTATGATTCAATGAATGCTGTGGTAACAGTTACTGTTACTAAGGATGCTGCAACTGGTCTCTTGTCTGCAAAAGTTAGCATGCCAGAAGATACAGAATTCAACAACTATGTTGTGGCACCAGTAACAGCTCGATTTGACTTCAGCAAAGCTCTTGCAGGCCGTAAACTTAAAGCAGGCGAATTCAGTTTTGTCTTGAAAAATTCTGAAGGAACAGTTCTTCAAACCAAGCAAAATGATGCTGATGGTAAAGTTAAGTTTGATGCTTTAACATTCACTAATACTCAAGTTGGAAATCATAAGTACACTGTAGAGGAAGTTATCCCAGAAACTAAAGAAGCTGGAATGACTTACGACACCATGAAAGCTAACGTGACAGTTTCTGTTACGAAATCTGGACATGCACTTACAGCTGTAGCAACACTTCCACAAGACAAAGAGTTTAACAACACCTTCACACCAACTGCAACACAAGTTCAATTCAAGTTCACTAAACGTCTGGAAGGAAAAGAACTTACAAAAGATGCCTTCACATTTGAATTGCTTGAAAACGGTAATGTTATCCAAACTAAGAAAAATGCGGCTGACGGAACTATCCAGTTTGACGCAATCGCTTATGATCAAGAAGGTAGGCATACATACACTGTACGTGAAGTAGCTGGAGCTGACACAAACATTGACTATGATTCAATGAATGCTGTCGTAACAGTTAATGTAACGAAAGATGCTGCAACTGGTCTCTTGTCAGCAAAAGTTAACATGCCAGAAGATACAGAGTTCAACAACTATCATGTGGCTCCAGTCGTTGCAAGATTTGACTTTACTAAGAAATTAGCAGGTCGTGAACTTCAAGCAGGTGAATTTAGCTTCGTATTGAAAGATTCAACTGGTAAAGAAATTGAAACTGTTACCAATAAAGAAGATGGAACAGTTACTTTCACTGAGTTGTCATTTGACAATACTAAAGTTGGTACACATACTTATACTGTTGAAGAAGTAATCCCAGCTTCAAAAGAGCTTGGAATGACTTACGACACCATGAAAGCAACCATTAGAGTTGAAGTTGCTAAGAATGGTCACACCTTGACTACTGTAACTAACGTAA
Organism: uncultured Streptococcus sp.; assembly: GCA_963524795.1. GTDB lineage: Bacteria > Bacillota > Bacilli > Lactobacillales > Streptococcaceae > Streptococcus. The sequence continues at coordinate 3,647 of CAURIB010000017.1, read as the reverse complement.
CGTCAACTGGCGGTGTCAATGCTGATGGAAGATCAACAGAAGGAACTGCTGATAAAGAATTTAACAACAAGGTTACTCCTCCTGAAACACCTCAATTCCAACCTGAAAAATTTGTTCTTAATAAAGAGAAATTTGACATTACAGGAACAAAACTTGTAGACGATGATGATGAATTGACTGATGAGTACACTGCTACAAATGCTAACCCATACGCAGATGGAACTTCAAACAACGAAGCAGAAAACATCAATACCAAGACCGTTGAACGTGGTGATAAACTAGTTTACCAAGTATGGTTGGATACGAAAAACTTCACTGATAAAAATAACATCCAATCTGTTGGAATCTCTGATACTTATGATGCAGAAAAATTAACTGTTAATGCTGCTGATATTAAAGCTTATGACAGTGAAAGTGGAGATGACGTAACTGATAAATTTGATATTACAGTTGAAAATGGTGTCATCACTGCAACATCTAAGAAAGAATTTGTTAATGGTGACAATGTTATCGACACCACTAAATTCGCCTTTGGTCGCTACTATAAATTCGATATTCCAGCAACTGTTAAAGATACTGTTAAAGCTGGTGCAGATATTGAAAACGCTGCAAACCAGATCGTTCATGTTTATAACCCAGTAAGCAAAACAGTCGAAAAACCAGAAAAACCAACTCAAAAACGTGTAAATACTGTACCAGTTACAGTTGACCTTAAGTTCACTAAGAAGTTAGAAGGCCGTACTTTAACAGCGGGTGAGTTTAGCTTCGTTCTTAAGAAAGATAATGTTGCAGTTGAAACTGTTAAGAATGATGCAGAAGGCAAGATTACCTTCAAGACACTTAAGTTTGGTAAAGATGATCTTGGTAAGACTTATACATACACAGTATCAGAAATTACTGGTAGTGATTCAACAGTAACCTATGACGACATGGTTGCTACTGTAACTATTAAAGTAGCTCATGATGGTACTGCTAAAGCGATTGTTGCTTCTGTAACAGATGCGCCAGACAAAGAATTTAACAACAAGGTTATCCCTCCAGATGTTCCTCAATTCCAACCTAAGAAATATGTATTGGATCAGGAAAAATTTGATATTAAGGGTGGTTCATTATTAGACGATGATGAAGAATTGCAAGATGAAGTTGCTGAGACCAATAAAAACCCTTATGTTGATGGATATGACAACAATGAAGAGGGGAATATCAATACATATGCAGTTCGTCGAGGTGATCGTATCGTCTATCAAGTTTGGTTAGATACAACTAAATTTGATCTTAATAACAAAGATAATATCCAAACAGTTGGAATTACTGATGACTACGATGAAACCAATGTTGATGTCAAAGCCTCTGATATTAAAGCCTATGATTCAGCTACAGGATTAGATGTAACTGATAAGTTTGATATCAAGGTTGAGAATGGAGTCATGACTGCAACTCTTAAAGCTGGCTTCACTAAGTCACTTGGTGATGCAGAAAGTACTCAAGTCATCGACACAACTAAATTCGCCTTTGGTCGCTACTATAAATTTGATATCCCAGCAACTGTCAAAGCAGACGTTGAAGGCGGAGTAGACATCGAAAATACGGCAGCGCAAATCGTTCATTACTATAATCCTACTTCTAAGACTGTTGAAAAACCAAACAAACCAACTCAAAAACGTGTTAACTCTGTACCAATTGAAGTTGAGTTTAACTTCACTAAGAAGCTTGAAGGTCGTGAATTGAAGGCCGGTGAGTTTACGTTTGAATTAAGACGTGAAGATGGTGAAGTGATTGAGAGAGTCAAGAATGATAAAGATGGAAAAGTTAAATTTGAATCTTTAGAGTTCATGAAGGGCGATGAAGGAACTCATAAGTTTACGATCGTTGAGGTCCCTGGAACAGACGCGACAGTCACATATGACCCAATGGAAGCGGAAGTGACAGTAGAGATTTCTTACAATGGAAAAGCTAAAGCACTTGTGAAAACAGTGACAGACGCTCCAGACAAAGAGTTCAACAACACTGTGACTCCACCAGAAGAGCCTAAGTTCCAACCAGAGAAATACGTTGTAACTGAAGAGAAATTCGATATCACTGGCGACAAGCTTCTTGATGATGATTCTGAGTTGACTGATAAATATGGTGAAACAAATACAAATCCATATGTAGATGGAACTTCAAACAACGAAGCTCAAAACTTGAATACCAAGACTGTGAAACGTGGCGATAAATTGGTTTACCAAGTATGGTTGGATACAACTAAATTTGACGCTGCTAACAAGGATAACATCCAAACAGTAAGTATCTCTGATGACTTCGATGAAACGAAGGTTGATGTAGATGCATCCGCAATCAAGGCCTACGATTCAGTAACTGGTGCAGATGTGACTGACAAGTTTGACATCAAGATCGAAAATGGTGTCATGACTGCAACCCTTAAAGCTGGCTTTACGAAGTCACTTGGAGATGCAGAAAATACTCAAATCATCGACACCACTAAATTCGCATTTGGACGCTACTATAAATTCGATATCCCAGCAACTGTCAAAGCTGACGTTGCGGCTGGTGTAGACATCGAAAATACGGCAGCTCAAGTAGTTAACTACTACAACCCAACTACGAAGAAAGTTGAAAAACCAGAAAAGCCAACTGAAAAACGTGTTAACTCAGTACCAATCTCAGTGGACTTCAACTTCACTAAGAAGCTTGAAGGCCGTGAATTGAAGGCTGGTGAATTCAGCTTCGTATTGAAAGATGCCAAAGGAAAAGAAATCGAAACTGTTCAGAACGACAAGGACGGAAACGTTAAGTTCAAAGCCATTGAGTACAAGAAAGGCCAAGAAGGCACTTACAAGTACACAATTGAAGAAGTTAAGGGATCTGATGCGACAGTTACATATGACTCTATGAAGGCAGAAGTAACAGTTGTAGTGGAACACAATGGAAAAGCTAAAGCACTTGTGAAAACAGTGACAGACGCTACAGACAAAGAGTTCAACAACGTCGTAACTCCTCCAGAAGAACCTAAGTTCCAACCAGAGAAATACGTTGTTTCTGAAGAGAAATTCGATATCACAGGCGACAAACTTCTTGATGATGATTCTGAGTTGACTGATAAATATGGTGAAACAAATACAAATCCATATGTAGATGGAACTTCAAACAACGAAGCTCAAAACTTGAATACGAAGACTGTGAAACCAGGCGCTAAATTGGTTTACCAAGTATGGTTGGATACAACTAAATTTGACGCGGCTAACAAGGATAACATCCAAACAGTAAGTATCTCTGATGACTTCGATGAAACGAAAGTAAATGTAGATGCATCCGCAATCAAGGCCTACGATTCAGTAACTGGTGCAGATGTAACTGACAAGTTTGACATCAAGATCGAAAATGGTGTCATGACCGCAACCCTTAAAGCTGGCTTCACCAAGTCACTTGGCGATGCAGAAAACACTCAAGTGATCGACACAACTAAGTTCGCCTTTGGTCGCTACTATAAATTCGATATCCCAGCAACTGTCAAAGCTGACGTTACGGCTGGTGCAGACATCGAAAATACGGCAGCTCAAGTAGTTAACTACTATAACCCAACTACGAAGAAAGTTGAAAAACCAGAAAAACCAACTGAAAAACGTGTTAACTCAGTACCAATCTCA
>CAURIB010000016.1:0-18134 GCA_963524795.1 uncultured Streptococcus sp. | reverse complement strand
CGAACGCTTCGTAGCCAATGCCAAACCAGAAGTCGTCCAAAAAGAACGCGACAAAGAAGCCGACTACCAAGCTAAGTACGACGCGACCGTCGCACGTATTGATGAGATGAAGAAGTTGGTTTAGGGCATCGTAAATAACATTAGTTAAGATATATAGGAAAATAAGATATGATAAAAATTTCTCAAATAAAAATTAGTAATTTTAGATCATTTACTAATGAAGAAAATATTATTAGGGAACTTGATGTTTTAAATATTTTTGCGGGTCGAAATAACGTTGGAAAAACAAACGTTTTAAGAGCTATTAATTTATTTTTTAATCCTAAGTCCTACAATCCAAGTATTGATAGAAATGCTATTAAGGAAATTACTAAAGGTGCTAGTAAAGATCCTGTTATTACCGTAGACTTTATTGATGATGAATTAGAAACTGGTAAAGAAAGTAAGTATCAAATTTATTGCAATCTTAATAAAGAAGAGTCGGAACTTTACAAGACGAATTCAAAACATGCAAAATTAAACTCGAGTAGCAAAATAAAAAAATATCTAAACACCAAATTTAAATGTGTGTATCTAAGTACAACAGACCAAGACTTGTCTAGTCAGGCATTTTCTTTGTTAAACGATATGGTACTAGAGTATTTTAAGAAAAAGCATAAAAAAATTAAACAAACTGTAGAAGAGTTTGAAAGACAGTATGATTTGTTACTAGGTACTTTTAAAGAACATATTAATGATATCGAGTCGGATTTAGATAATGAGTTTAAATTATTTAGAGAAAATCATATTGAAATAAAGCCAAAGTTAGTAATTGATGATCAAGCAAAAATCACAGAATTTCTCCTGAAAAATATTTCGTTGAAGTTAGATGATGATTACGCTCAGATTATTGATGCTAAAGGAGCAGGGGTACAACGAACATCTGTCATTTTGTTAACATTCTTTTTACTAAATGAGATTTTTCAGAAACATAATAAAATAATTCTATTAGATGAACCTGAAGCTTTTCTATACCCACTTTTAACAACAGGTTTAAAAGATTCTATTTTAGAACTAGTGAATAATGAAAACAATAAATCACAGTTATTCATAACTACTCATTCACGAGAATTTTTAAAAGAAGTGAATAATCCTATCTTTAGATTTTATAACATTCGGCAGAGTAAAAGGAAGCAATCATATCAACGAAGTAAGAATGATTTTGATATTGTGAAAAATTCTGTAGTTAGCAAGTTTACTAATGAAATTAAAAATCAAGTATTAAAAAATTATGGTTTATTAGATGAAGTAGATGACCACAGAGAAATTATAATATGTGAAGGAAAGACGGATAAAAATTATATTGAATATATTTTAGAGTCAAAACCATATCGACCGCAAATACGATATGAAAAATATAAGAATGATGAAAATGATTTAGATTTTAATTTTGTCGGAAGTGGAGCAGAATCAGTAGTATCAATTCTAGTGTATTTAGATAAAGTAAGTCAGGTACATAGAAAGATATTTATCTTGTTAGATGGTGATCCAGCAGGGGAGAAAGCAAAGAAAAAGATTAATAGTGAAATAAGTAAATTTAGAAATTTTGAAATTGAAGTTTATAGTATTGATAGTGGTAAAGAAATTGAAGATATGGTATTTGACGAAGATTTACTGGTTGAAACATTAAAGAAGACTTCTGAAGATTTTTCTGCAAAACAGCAAGAATTTGTTAGGTTTTTGTCTAGCAAACATGGACAGAAAAACCTTATGGATTTAACTAAAGAATTTATCTCGTATCACAGTATTAATTATCCAGAAGGAAAAATGAAAGGTGACCTTTCTCAAAATATAGATAGAGAAAGAATGAATAAAAGTTGGCTTTTAGATAGACTTAATTCATTTTTTTATTCTGATGAGGTATTTTAGTGATGGGAACAACTCGATTAAAACCTATTTTAAAATGGGCAGGAGGGAAAAGACAGTTACTAGATGTAATCAGAGAGCATTTACCTACTGATATTACTGTTTATGTTGAACCTTTTTTAGGTGGAGGTGCCTTATTATTTGATCTACAGCCTAAGCGTGCGATTATTAATGATTACAATTCAGAATTAATGAATGTTTATAAAGTTGTTAAGGAAAATCCTCAGGCTCTCATTGATAATCTTTATAATCACAAAAATAATAATTCTAAAGATTATTTTTACAATATTCGAGAATTAGATAGGTTGGAATCTTTTAGTGAATTAACAGATATAGAAAGAGCTTCTCGAATTATTTACTTAAACAAGACATGTTACAATGGCCTTTTTAGAGTAAATCAACTGGGGCAATTCAATACCCCTTATGGTAGACATAAGAATCCCCAGATAATAAATGAAGAAATGATTAATGGTATTTCTTATTACTTCAATACAGCTGATTTAAAAATGATGACGGGAGATTATAAGTTGGCACTAAAGCATCTAAGGAAAGGAAGTTTTGTATATTTTGATCCACCCTATTTACCACTTAATTCCTCTTCATTCACGGGATACACAGAATTAGGATTCCCAATTGAAAAACAAAAGGAGTTAAGAGATATTTGTATCAAGCTTCATAAAAGAGGAATTAAATTTTTAGTATCTAATTCCTTTACTGACGAAATCTTGGATTTATATAGTAATGATAGTATATTTAAAATTAAAAAAATTAATGTCCCTAGAAAAATTAATAGAAATGGATCTTGTCGAGTTCCAGCGAGCGAATTAATTATTTATAATTACGACATATAATTATCACTTTATCATTTAAATATATTATTTCACAAGATATCTCTTTAATATAACCAAAGGTAAAATTCTAGAAAGCAGGGTACTACATAACAAATTTTTTCAATTCAAACCCGCACGAAAACAACATTGTAGCTTTCTTATCAGGTGTTGGGGGAATTGAGTTGGGATTTGAACAGACCAACGAGTTCAGAGTGGTGTATGCCAATGAGTTTGATAAGTATGCACGCTAGAATTATTCGTTTAATCAAACCATTCATCCAAAGGACATTCCGGATGAGCGCATGGGATGTTGGGTATAACTTATTGTGAATGCTTTTTATAATTTAAAACAGTTCCTACTAAATTTCACCCTTTACCGATGACGCAGAAAATGAATTGAAAGGGCCTTTCTATGCAACCAACTTACAACATTGACAATCCAAACTTGTCTTATGAAGCTAAGCGTGATTTATGGCAGATTGGTTTTGGTCTACAGAAGGTTGATAATCTAGTCCCATCAGCTTATATGGAATCTTTGGCTGAGAAGCAGGCCCAGGGTGAACTGACTTACGAGCAGGTTTATGAAGATGCAACGGCTTATCATCATACTATTGATGCAAGCACGGAGGAGGCAGACTTGGTTTCTCTTCGTATAGTGGAACTATTATCTCGAAGAGGCTTTAGCTTCAGTCCTGCAACCCTACTTGCTATTCATAAGGAATTGTTTCAGGATATATTTGAAGCCTCTATTCCAGTGGGGCAATTTCGTCAGACAAATATTACAAAGAATGAACCTGTTTTGAATGGTGAAAGTGTTGTGTACTCTGATTACCCCATGATTCAAATGACCTTGGATTATGATTTTAATCAGGAAAAACAAGTTGCATATGCGACATTAACCCAGGCGGATATGGTTAAACAAATCCAACATTTTATTTCAGGAATCTGGCAGATTAATCCATTTCGCGAAGGAAACACTCGGACGGTAACGGTCTTTTTGATTCAGTATCTTCGTGAGTTTGGTTTTGTTATTGATAATACACCATTTCAGCAACATGCCAAGTATTTTCGTGATGCCTTGTTATTAGATAATGAAAAGATTTTACAGAGACGTCCTGAATTTTTAACAGCTTTTTTTGAAAATCCTTGCTCGATGGTCAAAATAATTTATCTTCAGAAAGAATGTATCTAGATTTAGAACTTGATCTTTCAAAATCCTGATACTAAAATTTCAGGAGAAAATGAAATAAATATTTCTACAATTAAATGCAGGTTATCATGACAAAAAAATCTCTTAGATTCATTTCTAAGAGATTTTTACTTACTTCTCTCCCCCTCACAACCAGCCTTCTTCTTCGGCGGTTTTGGCTGCTTCGGTTCGGTTGCTGGCGCCTAGTTTAGAGAGGATATTGGTCATGTAATTACGGACGGTGCCGTTTGAGAGATAGAGCTTGTCAGCAATTTCTTGGTTGGAGAGGCCTTGGGCAACTCCATGTAAAACAGCGGCTTCCTGCTCGGTCAAGGGATTGGGGTGAGTCATCATGACTTCCATCAGCTCTGGAGAATATTCCTTGCGTCCCTCTAACACCGTATGTAGGGTTTGCATGAGTTCGGCGATGCTTCGTTCTTTCAAGACATAGGCGTCGACTCCTGCTTTGACCGCTCGTTCAAAATAACCTGGTCGTTTAAAAGTCGTAACGATAACCACCTTGGTTTCAGGCACTTCTTGTTTGATCCACTCGAGAGCTTCTAGTCCCGTCTTGACTGGCATTTCGACATCAAGGATGGCAATATCTACTGCTTCTTTCTCCAAAACCTCGATAGCCTCGGCTCCATTTTTCGCCTGCAGAACAGTCTCCACATCTGGCTGAAAACTTAAGAGCTGGCACATGGCGTCTCTAAGCATACTTTGATCTTCTGCGACTAATACTTTCATCTACTTTTTCTCCTTATAAGGCAGATGCACGCGCACCTCTGTGGGATCTTTCAAACTGACCAGCTCTACTTGACCTGAGAAGGCTGCTGCACGGTCACGGACTGTATGGAGTTCATTTCCTTTTACAGTTGCAAAACCTTTCCCGTCATCTCTAACTGTCAGGACCAATTCCTGATCTGTACGTTCCAGTTTTAGATAGGCTTTTTCAGCTCTGGCATGCTTGATAATATTGGTCGCCAGTTCTAGCAAAATCATGGCAGCTGTCGACTCTACATCCTGGGTCAAGCTAGCCTTGTCCAACTGATTATCAACCTCAACCTCAATCCCAGCAATCTCTAGCATCTTTTTGACAGTCTCAAGCTCTGAAGCTAGGGTCCGTGATTTCAGATTTTCCACAATGGTTCGCACTTCATTCATGGAATCCTTGCTGATCTGGTGAATTTCTTTTAATTCCTTTTCCACCTGTGGATAAGCCTCCATCTGAAACAACTGCAAGGCTAAATCTGTCTTGACACTGAGCATAGCAAAGGTATGTCCCAGACTATCATGCAAATCCTGACCGATACGACTACGTTCATTTTCAGCAAGCAATAGATTTATCTGGGCATTTTGCTTAGCCTGAGCTTCTTTCAAATCCTCCACAATACGAATCCGAACCAAGCCAAAAGTCATTAAATCGACAAAAGCAAGAATTACAAGTAGATAGAATAGATACTCAACTTCGATTCTCTGAAAAATCAAAAGTTGGCCCAAAACAAGGACTTGAGCAAGAAGAAAAGTCCAGACATGTAAAGACTTTAAACCACCTACGTTGAAATGATAACTTAAGAGATTGGATAGGAAAAAGAAAAACCAGATATAATTAACAGTAACAAAGGCAGTATTCCCAACTACATAAGTCAGCATGATCCCCCAGAAAAGCCAAGATAGGCGCTGGCTCTTAGTTGTTAAAATACCCAAATACGCCACTACAAATAGAATATCAATCAATAAATGCCAGGCAGAAAGCCACCCAGTCACTACAGGTAGGATGGGGAAAATCATAAAAATCAAACTGACCCAAAACATATAGTGTATGCTTTTTAGTCTTTCAAGCATTAAGCATTCTCCTTATGACCTTGAAGGTAAATGGTCAAACCAAACAAAACTGCTGAAAAAACAAGTAGATAAACTGTGGCTGATAGATTGATGTCACCCTTATTTAAGAAGGTCTTGATCAATTCCATCAACTGATAGCTTGGTAGGCGCTTCCCGATTGCTTGCATCCAGTCTGGAAATAAAGAGACAGGCATCCAGAGTCCGCCTAACACAGCCAAGCCAAAGTAAAGAAGATTGCCTACGACAGACATCAACTGACTAGAAGGTAAGAGAGTCAAGGTCAAGCCAAGAGCTACAAAAGCTACACTTCCTACTATCAGCAAGAGCGCAGCCCCAATCCAGCTTCCAAAAGGCATATCCACACCTCTGACCAAGTGCCCAACTGAGAAAACAACCAGGATTGAAACCAAATAATCAACTATCATACTTGTTATCTTTGATAGATAATATTCTACCATATTTACAGGGCTATGACGTAATATTTTCTGCCAGTTGTTGATCTTGTCGGTATGTAAAACAACTGGGAATGAAAAGATAGCTGTCGACATCATGGAAAAAGCCGTCATGGAGATGAGGTAGTCGCGCATAAAATTAGCCGGTCCACCTGGTGTTTCCTGGTACATGCCTGAAAAGAATAAATAGAAGGCCGTCGGCATTCCTACGGATAATAGATAATAGACTAGTTGTCGTTTGGTCAATAGAAATTCTATCTTGTTTAGTGCGATCAATCGTTTCATCTTAGTCATCTCCCTTTTGTGTTTCTTCAAAGATTGTATCCAGCAAGCTACGGTTATTGACTTCAATTTCTTGAATCCTACATCCTGCCTGGACTAACAGTTGCCAGAAAGCATCTGCTTCACGTGTGACTACTTGCAGAGCATCTTGTTTTTGTGACCAGTTTTCAACCAAGTTAGACCGCTCAACGACTTTCTTGTAAGCCATAGGTAGGATGAAGTGCTTTTCAATCTCTTCACTGCGCATGGCTAGAGGGGTCGTATCACGGATCAACTCTCCCTTATTTAAAACCAAAATCCGGTCCGCTGTATGCTCTACTTCCTCAATATAATGAGACGAATAGAGAATGGTAACTCCCTGCGCTTTTAAGTCTTGGACAATTTCCCAAAAACGTTGACGGGTTGAAGTATCCATGGCCGCAGTTGGCTCATCTAAAAAGACAAGTTTTGGTCGCCCAATCAAGGTCAAGACAAAAGAGAAGAGACGCTTTTGCCCACCTGACAATTTTTCTGCCAATTGCTCTTTTTGTTGCTTGTCAAACTGCAATAGTTGATCGATCTCCTGGTTGTTCAAGGGATTTGGGTAAATGCTTTGAAAGAAAGCAATCAACTCTTTGACTTTTAATTTCTGAACGATGACATTTTCTTGAGGGAGGTAGCCTCTAATGTAGTCTAACTGAGAACTCGTCACTGGCAAGCCTTGGATAGATACTTGACCGCTGGTGACTAGCTTATCTCCAAGCAAACAATCCAAGAGTGTTGTCTTACCAGCACCATTGGGCCCAATCAAGGCGACGCATTCGCCCTCTGCTACCTCAAAGGAAATATCCTTCAAAATAGCCTTGCCCTTGATGTTTTTATTTAGGCTTTCTACCTTAATCATGTTCATGATATTCTCCTTTCAACCACTCCTTCCCCATCGGAAAGGCGATAAAAATCATAAATCCTAGTCCCCAGGCACCGCGGATGACTTGGTGAAGGAAGGCTTGGTCAAACCACCCTGTAAACATTTCGACCAACCATACCACTAGTGATAGTCCAATAAAGAGATAGAGAATCGCTTTTTTCATTTTTCAAACTCCTTTTTCACATCTGAGACCAATTTCAAGCTTTCTCGTATCAACCAAGACATGATTCCAAAACTTGCAAATATCTCCCAAGGAAAATGATAAAAGCCTTCATCCAATCCTGAAAACATGAGATAAGTCATGACTCCTGCTGCTACTAAACTCATTGCGATAATTACTTTATGTTTCATTTTTTCTTCCTCCATTTGATATACCTATTATAATTCTTTGAAGGTTGTGTCACTAGAAGCTTCTGTCATGAGGAGATATGACAAATGTCATAAAAAGTCTACTCAGCTATGAAAATAGAATTCTTTCCAAATCAAAAAAGGTCGGGAAATCCCGACCTCTTTCGTTTTCTATTTTATTCTTATTCCACACTGAAAAGATATGGGTAAACTGGTTGTTGACCGTGGTGGATTTCTACTTCTACATCTTCGAATTCTTCTGCGATTTCTTGGGCGATTTGGTTAGCCAATTCTTCGCTTCCATCTTCACCGATATAGAAGGTTACGATTTCACTGTCTTCATCCAACATATGTTTCAAAGTTTCAGTCAGAGTTTGGTGCATGTCAGGGTTTGATACGAGGATCTTACCATCTACCATACCAAGATTGTCATTTTCATGGATTTCCAAACCATCGATAGTCGTGTCACGAACGGCTGTTGTTACACTACCACTGACCACATCACCAAGAGCTGCAGTCATGCGTTCTTTATTTTCTTCGATAGACTTGCTTGGGTCAAAGGCAAGAAGACTAGTCAATCCTTGAGGAAGGGTACGAGCTTCTACCACTACTGCTGGTTGTTCTAAGACTTCAGCTGCAGATTGAGCTGCCATGAAGATGTTTTTGTTGTTCGGCAAGAAGATGATGTTACGAGCATTAACTTGCTCAACAGCCTTGATAAAGTCTTCTGTCGAAGGGTTCATGGTTTGTCCACCTTCGATGACATAGTCCACACCTTGAGCACGGAAGATGTCTGCCAATCCTTGTCCAGCTACTACTGCGATAAGGGCATATTCTTTTTCTTCAGCTGGTTTGCTGACTTTAGCTTCTTTTTCCACTTGTGCTTCGTGTTGGTTACGCATGTTATCGACTTTAACCTTAACCAAGCTACCATATTTGAGACCTTCTTGCATAACAAGACCTGGATCTTCTGTATGGACGTGAACTTTAACGATTTCATCGTCATTGACAACAAGCAATGAGTCCCCAAGTTCGTTCAAGTAGTTACGGAATTCTTCGTAGTCAAACTCTTTAGCATAAGTTGGGCCTTGTTTAAGGGCAACCATGATTTCTGTACAGTAACCAAAGGTAATATCTTCTGTTGCCACATGGCCAGCTACAGACTTGTGGTGTTCTGCATTGATCATTTCACTCATGTTGGCTGGAGTAGCGACAAAGTCCTCAGAAGCGCTGTATTCGCCAGTAAGAGCTGAAAGGAAACCTTCATAGATAAAGACCAAACCTTGACCACCTGAGTCTACAACTCCAACTTCCTTCAAGACTGGAAGCATATCTGGTGTCTTCGCAAGGGCTGTTTTAGCTCCTTCCAAGGCAGCGCGCATAACCTCAATGGCATCGTCTGTCTGCTCGGCTTTTTTCTTAGCACCGATGGCAGCACCACGTGATACGGTCAAGATTGTTCCTTCAACTGGCTTCATAACAGCCTTGTAGGCTACTTCAACACCTGATTGGAAGGCAAGAGCTAGATCTTTCCCTGTTAACTCTTCTTTTGTCTTGATAGCTTGTGAGAATCCGCGGAAAAGCTGAGAAGTGATAACTCCTGAGTTCCCACGCGCACCCATCAACAGACCTTTAGCCAAGATACTTGCAGCCTCACCAACTGTTGAAGCTGGTTTGTCTGCTACTTCTTTAGCACCATTTTCGATAGTCATTCCCATGTTTGTTCCTGTATCTCCATCTGGAACTGGGAAGACGTTCAATGAGTTGACATATTCGGCTTGCTTGTTCAAACGAGTAGATGCAGCCTGTACCATTTCTTGAAATAAGCTTGTAGTAATATTTGACACGATTATTCTCCTACAACTTTGATATTTTGAATGTAGACATTCACAGTTTGAGCAGTGATGCCAAGTTGATTTTCCAAACTAAAACGTACACGCTCTTGGATATTTTTTGAGACTTCACTGATTTTTGTTCCGTAGCTCAACACGGTATATACATCAACTGCAATGCTACCATCTTCGGCCGCTTTTACAACGACACCTTTAGAATAATTTTCCTTCCCAAGGAGGGCTTGGAAATTATCTTTGAGGGCTTTCTTACTTGCCATACCGACCACACCAAAAATCTCAGTTGCTGCACCGCCTACAACGGTAGCAATCACTTCATCTGTTAGTTCGATTTGACCATCTTTTGTATTAATTTTTACAGTCATTTTTTCTACCTCAACTAGTTGATACTCTATTTTATCATATTTCAAGCCAAGTGTAAAAGCAGAATACTGTATCGGCGGATATTTGCGCCTTTTACAAGTGATTTTGAGCGTAGAGCAAAAGAAAAAGACCTGATGGCCTTTTACTCTTTATTAAACGCGTTCTACTTTACCTGATTTCAAAGCACGAGCTGAAGCCCAAACTTTTTTAGGTTTACCATCGATAAGTACAGTAACTTTTTGAAGGTTTGGTTTTACGGCACGTTTTGTTTGGTTCATCGCGTGTGAACGGTTGTTTCCTGATACAGTCTTACGACCTGTAAAGTAACATACTTTAGCCATTTGTGTTTTCCTCCTATTAGATCTAATATAGCGGATGTGCTAGCACCACATACTGTACTATGTTATCACACTTTCTCTGTTTTGGCAAGGGGATTGGAAGATTTTTTTATTTAACGTAAACAACTCCTAGTTTCCCAAAAGCTACATCTCCACGGATAATCAAGGTTTTACTGGTTGGGGCTACAGGGGCATCTGCCTTGGCTGCTCCACAAAAAGTCTCTACCTTTAGATCTACTCTCCAGTGTTGAGGCACGTAGATAACTGCATTCCCAAAACCGACTTCGATATTCAGAGTAGCAAAATCACCTAACATCTCTGCATTGTCATAATAAATCTTGGCATTCCCAAAACCGACCTCAAACTCATCTTCTACCAATTCTTGGTCTTGCTTGTAAAATGTACCCGCCCCAAAAGCGACTTCCTTGTCTGTCAGAATGGTCTTTTCACCGTCATACCACCATTTTTTTCCATTCCAAGTTCTGTTAGAATGAGTAAGTGCGCTGACACCCATTACGATTAAAATACTTGCCCAGAACAATGACTGATTGGGAATCGGTAAAATGTCATAAAAGTAATTCGCAATCAAGAGGGCTACAAAAGTTGTAAAAACTGCTGATGTCAGATGACGACGGAGCAAAGCCTCAACTGATTGATAGGCAAAAAAAGCAATACCGAGCAAGGGCCAAATGTGCCCTTCCAAAGTAGGAATTCCAAAATTCCCCTGTAACAATACTAAAGCTGCCAATGCTAGCAACACAATACCAAATACTTTCTTTTTCATGTTCTTACCTCATGTTTCTTAGATTTTCTTTTAGGAGGGATTGATAGTGCCGCGACACGTGAACCTCCTTGTGGGTCTGATAAAAGGAAATAGTCCCTGTCCCTGAAAAGGACTTGTCAACCGAGTAAACTTGCCGAATATTAGCAATGGTCGACTTGGATACTCGACTGAAATAGCGTGGCAGGATAGACTCTAACTCATAAAGCTTGAGCCGAACCTCATAGGCTTCTTTCTGGGTATGGGCGTAAATCTTGCTACCTTCTGTCTCAAAAAAGAGAATTTCCGACAAGTCTAAGTAGTACTCACCCGTCCCCTTGTAAAAGATCAACCTAGGAGCCTTGGTTTCTTGCAAGAGTCGTTGCAAATCAGCTATTTCATCTGTCAGGGCTGCAGCCTTGATGACAATCTCTGTCTCAGTTAATTCACTATCAATCTCGATTCGTAACTTCATCCTATCTCCTTTCTGCATCTACTATACCAAAGGCCAGAAGACTTTACAAGGGCAAAAAAGCAAGTGGTCACTTTTGACCCGTAAGTGGTTACGAGGCCAAGCCCACTTGCTTTGCTTTTTAGAAAATAAAGAAAAGAATTCCCCAGATTAGACCACAGGCATAGCCGACTAAAACATCCTTGGGATAATGAACACCCCCTAAAACTCGGACCAAACCGAGAAGAGCTGACAAGACCAATAAAATCAAGCCCACAGGCAGATTTGCATGTAAGCAAGCCATGGAAATGATAGTCGCTGAAAAGACGTGGCGACTAGGCATTGAATTGCCAGAACTGTCCTTGTCTAGTAGCGGAACAATTTCCCAAGTTTCATAAGGACGCGGTTGATTGATCCACTTACGCACCAGCGTCAATAGGACAAAGCCAGAAGCTGGCACTAAGATATAGGTGGCAAATTCTTTCCCCAAGCCCTTGCTTATAAGACTTGTCCCCAACAAAGTCAAGTAGGCTAAGGGCATCAGAACTGTCATTATGCGATTAAAAACTCGCTTCAATTGCAATAGTTGTGGATGTCTAAGAAGACTTGATTTCCTCTTGTCATACCACTCTTGATAGTTTTTCATGTATTTCTCGGTATTCCTATTCTTTTCACAAGAAACCTACTAGCTTCTCCTACTCTAGTATAGTGCAGAAAAAGAAGGCCGTCAAGCCTTCTTTGGTTTTATTCTTCTACTTGGTCTTCTGTAAATTGACTATTGTAGAGGTCAGCATAGAAACCACCTTGAGCCATGAGCTCATCGTGATTGCCTTGTTCAATGATATTTCCATCTTTCATGACCAAGATTAAGTCGGCATTACGGATAGTTGACAAGCGGTGAGCGATGATAAAGGATGTGCGTCCTTCCATCAAACGGTCCATGGCTTTCTGAATCAACTCCTCTGTACGTGTGTCTACCGAGGATGTCGCTTCGTCCAGAATCAAGAGAGGAGCATCCTTAAGCAGGGCACGAGCAATGGTTAAGAGTTGTTTTTGCCCGACTGACAAGGTCACTGTATCATCTAAAACAGTATCGTAGCCATCTGGTAGAGTCATGATAAAGTGGTGGATTCCAACTGCTTTAGCTGCTTCAATCATTCGTTCATCACTAATCCCTGTTTGGTTGTAGATAAGATTGTCACGAATGGTTCCTTCAAAGAGCCAGGTATCCTGCAAGACCATTGAAAAGGCATCGTGTACTTCTGAACGTTTCATAGCCTTGGTATCCACACCATCGATGCGAATACTTCCCTTATCAATCTCATAAAATTTCATCAAGAGATTGACTATGGTAGTTTTCCCAGCTCCAGTTGGTCCGACAATGGCAACCTTTTGACCTGCATGAGCTGTCGCAGAAAAGTCATGAATGATGGTTCGCTCCGGTGTGTAACCAAAGGAAACTTGATCAAAGACTACTTGACCCTTCATGTCGGTTAATTGTCTCTCCTTATGAGACTCGTCTTCCATCTCAGTTTCTCCTAGAAACTCAAATACACGAGTCATAGCTGCACTGGCTTGTTGCAAGCTGGTAATCCCTTGGGCAATCTGTGATAAGGGTTGAGAGAAGGTACGAACATAAACCATGAAGGCTACGATAATCCCAATACTGATATGGCCTTCAAGAGCCAAGGCAGCACCGACGATAACAACCAAAACATAGCTAAAGTTTCCGACAAAGAACATAGCAGGCATCATGATCCCTGAAATAAACTGAGATTTCCAGATACTATCATGTAGATTCTGGTTCAAGCCTGCGAATGTTTCTTTAGTGGTATCCACAGCGTTATAGCTGGTCACCACATTGTGGCCAGAGTACATTTCTTCCACATAACCATTGACAGCTGCTAGGTTGTTTTGTTGGGCTTTAAAGTAACCCTGCGACTTGGCCATAATTACGGAAACCGCCGTAAATCCAACAAGGGTTGAGACAACGGTTACCAGTGCCAAAATCCAGTTCATCCCAAACATAGTGATCAAAACAGCAATCAGTAAAAAGCTAGCTGAAAGAACTGTCCCAAGGCTTTGGTTAAGAGACTGAGCTGCTGTATCAACGTCATTAGTCACACGAGAAAGGGTGTCCCCTTGAGAATGACGGTCAAAGTATGCAAGAGGCAAGCGATTGATTTTCTCAGCGATGGCCGTCCGCAAGCGTTTTGAAAAATGTTGGATACTCGTTGAAAAGATATAGGCTTGCGTATAGTTTAGGATAATACCAATCACATATAGGATGACCAAAAAGCTAGCAATACTTGACACAGCTACCAAGTCGATTTCTGTAGCCAAACCATCTGAAATCAAGTTGGTGATTTCCTTAATCTTAGTTGGTCCATAAACAGTGATGATACTTGAACATACAGCAGCTACGACAGCTACTAGTAGGGGAAGTTGGAGACCTGCTAGAAATGGTTTATATTGTTTCCATAAGGACATTTTCTTATTTTCCATGTTCCAATTCCTCCTTCGATAGTTGTGAATAGGCAATTTCTTGATAAACTTCGTTAGTTGCAAGAAGTTCCTTGTGGGTGCCTTGTCCCACGACTTTACCTTGATCCAATACTAAGATCAAGTCAGCATCCATAATTGTTGAAATACGTTGGGCAACGATTAACTTAGTCATAGATTGCGTTTTTTCAGCTAATTCTTGGCGCAAGATACGGTCTGTCTTGTAGTCCAAGGCTGAGAATGAATCATCAAAAATGAGAATCTCTGGCTTACGAGCCAAGGCACGCGCAATGGCCAAACGTTGTCTTTGTCCTCCTGAGAAGTTGGTCCCACCTTGAGCCACTTCTGAGTTTAGACCTGCTTCCTTATCTTCGATGAAGCTTTTAGACTGGGCCAACTCAAGAGCTTGCCACATAGCAGTCTCGCTTAGCGGAGTTTCTGGACTCTTACCAAAGTCTAGATTCCCCTTGACATCTCCTGAGAAAAGAACAGCTTTTTGTGGAATATAGCCGACTTTATTCCGCAAGTCTTCCAAATCATAATTCTGTACATTGACGCCGTCCACTAGGATTTCCCCATCCGAAACGTCATAAAAACGAGGCAAGAGGTTCACAAGCGTAGATTTACCAGAACCAGTTGAACCGATAAAGGCGACCGTTTGACCAGCTTCTGCCTTGAAGCTGACATGTTCCACAACTGCTTCTGAGTTTTTAGAATAGCGGAAGGTCACATCACGGAATTCCACTTGACCTTGAATAGATGGATCTGCCGTCTGTGGTTGACTAGGATTTTCAATAGAAGAATGCAAGTCTAGCACTTGATTGATACGTCCTGCAGAAATCAAGGTACGAGGAAGCACGATAAAGAGAGCACCCATAAGCAAGAAGCCCATCACGACCTGCATAGCATAAGACATGAAGACCACCATATCACTAAAGAGTGGTAGACGGTCTGTCAGGCTAGCATCATTGATGATATAGGCACCAATCCAGTAAATGGCTAGACTCAAGCCACTCGAAATCGCCATCATAATAGGATTCATAATGGCCATCAAACGGTTGACAAAGAGATTAAGACGAGTGACTTCCTCATTGGCTTCTTCGAATTTCTTGTCTTGATAATCCTCGGCATTATAAGCACGCACCACTCGAATCCCTGTCAAACTTTCACGAGTAATACTATTGAGTTTATCTGTCAATTTTTGGATGACAGATTGTTTCGGAAAGGCAAGCGTCATGAGAACAGTTGTCATCAGAACATTGACGATAACAGCAACCACTACTGCCCAGAGCCAGTACTCAGACTTCCCAAGGATTTTTCCAATGGCCCAGATAGCCATGATTGGTCCACGAGTGACCACCTGGAGTCCCATGGTAAAAAGCATCTGAACCTGTGTGATATCATTAGTCGTCCGAGTCAAGAGACTTGGGATTGAAAAACGTTTGATCTCTGTCTGCGAGAAATCTAGAACACGATGAAAAATATCGCTTCGTAAATGAGTTGTGTAAGACGCTGCAACGCGAGCGGCAAAAAATCCAACAGCAACGGATGACAGAAAAGCAAGCAGAGACAAGCCTATCATCTTAATGGCTGGTGACCAAAGTGCACCCATATCCGTACCTGGAGTTCCAATCAATTCTGTAATTTCTGAAATGTAAGTCGGTACTTCTAACTCTAGATAGACCGAGAAACAGGTAAAGAGGACAGTCAAGAGAATCATTCCCCACTCTTTTCCTGTGATACGTTTAGCGAGTTTCTTCATTCTTACCTCCCATTTTATCTACATTAGCCTGTAGTCGACCCATGACTTCTTCAAAAACAGCTAGTTTTTCCTCAGAAATTCCATCAAGTAGACTACGGTCAATTCGATCAAAGAAAGACTTGATTGGCTTCATCTGAGAGCGTGATTTGCCCGTCAATCGAACGTACTTAGCTCTCTTGTCATTTGGACTCACTTCCAATTCCACCAAACCATTTTGCACCATACGCTTCACTAGATTACTGGCGACTGACTTGGTGATATTGAGTTCCTGCTCAATATCTTTGATTAACACCGCCTGTCCAGACTCCTCACGATAGTCTAAAAATCGTATGACTTGGCCCTGCGGTCCGCCCATAAATTCAATACCACAACGTTTAGCTTCCTGTTGCACCATAAGGTGAACCTGATGACCAAAACGTTTAAAAGCTAACATCGGCTTATCCATGATTGCTCCTTTTTACACATAAATAGTTCTTACGAGAACCAATTGGTTTTCATGAGAACTATTTTATCATTTTCAAATGGGATGTCAAGAAAAAAGTTTCCATGAGAACTATCTCGATATAAATTGACAATAGTTGATAATTTATCTATAATAGGCACTAACTTGTCTGATTACACTAGAAATGGGAGAACTTTCAAATGAAACAAGAAGAGTATAAAACCTTAGGAACCCTTGCTGTCATTTTTGGAGCTGGTGCTCTTTTATGCTCTCGGATACCAATTATCCATAGTCTATCCTTTCTCTTTGGATTTGTTGCCTTGATCTTAGGAGTCATCGGTATTGGTCTCAATCTCCAAAATCAAAAAACATTAGCTATGATTGGTTCAAGCTTTGGCCTCATTTCCATTATCATTGTACTGATAAGCCAACTGCTGTTCACTCCTATCTTCGCTGATTTTATAAGAGGCTATCGTAGCTCTTCTAATTATCTCATGGAAGAACCAACCAATGAAGATTGGCCAAATAGTACCATTGATGAATATGAAGAGGAAGAAGAGATCTTTACCTGGACTCAAGAACAGTTTGATGCCTTAATAGAGGGCGACCCTTCCAACCAAGGGCAAGGGGGTACCAACTACAATGACATTATCAGGGAACATGGAATTCCAGATTCTGAAGCAGATTCAAGTGACAGTGATTATGAAACCAAAAGAATCACCTATCTCTCCCTAGGTTCACCTAGTAAGGCAGTTGTTTTAAACTTTGTAAAGCAGAAAAATGGTCAGTTTCTTCTGATTCATAAATTTGCTGTCGGACTGGACCGAAAAGAACAACATGATACTGGTATCAGAATCTAACATAAAATAAAAAGCGAACAGCATCAAAACTGTTCGCTTTTTATTAAAATCCATCTACTTTCTAGAATTTCATCACATATATTTCCAAGTGACCCAATATCTTATAAAATAGCTGAGTTTTTCAGAGGTTTACGACATTTTCCCCTTATTTTTTAAACTTTATAAAAACTCTTGGCTCTGTCGGCGTACCGTGATATAATATAGTCAAGATAAGAGCTTGCTGAGATCTACAAAGAAGATCGGCTCAAAAAACTTGAAAAGGCGATAGATAATTCCCCTAAAACAGTAACGTCTATCGCAAAACAAAAGATGTAAGCCCAAATCCAGTGAAAGAAAAAAGAAATGCTAAGAAGTAGATACGAAAGCCCCTCGAACTTCTATTTTATCAAATGAAAAGAGGGAACCAATGGTTAGTTCAATAGCTGTTTTTATAGTAGCAATCAACGTCTATATTTATCTTAAAAACAAAAAGGACAAATAAAATGAGAAAAGTTATTCAAGAATTATTAGACAGTTCTATTTCTACATCTGCGATTTCAAAAGGTGCTGGTGTTCCTTGGTCTACCATTTCGGATCTTAGAAAAGGAAAAACAAGCATGGACAAAATGGCGCTCCTAACCGCAGAAAAACTTTATGAATTTGCTACAAGTAAAAAACAGTGACTCTTGGTCACTGTTTTTGAATTAGAATCCATCTACGTTCGTATAAATCTTTTGTACGTCTTCGTCGTCTTCAAGGACTCCATATAGTTTTTCAAATGTTGCAAGGTCATCACCTGACAATTCTACTTCTGATTGAGGAATCATCTCCAATTCAGTTACTTGGAATTCTTGAATACCAGACTCACGCAAAGCAACGATAGCCTTGTGAAGGTCAGTTGGTGCAGTGTAGACAGTGATTGTTCCTTCTTCTGCTTCTACATCGTCTACATCGACATCTGCTTCAAGCAAGAGTTCAAAGATAGCATCAGCATCATCACCTGCAAAAACGATAACACCCTTGTTGTCAAAGAGGTAAGATACAGAACCTGAAGCTCCCATGTTTCCAC
>CAURIB010000015.1:0-18400 GCA_963524795.1 uncultured Streptococcus sp. | reverse complement strand
AGGTGGGACGACGAAATCGAATTCTAACGAATTACCGATTTCTGTCCCACTCTCAATTTTTGTGAGTAATAAGTTTTTGATTTTTTTGTCAATGAGACTTTCAAGAGTCTTTTTACAAATCTTCATCCACAACTTTCAAGAATCCAGTGGATAGTTATAGCCTAGAGGGCTGGGACTAGGAAATCGAGACCTTGTCTACGGATTTCAATCCCATCGCCTTTTTTATCCTAAATAACGTTGTAAAAATTCTCTTGTTCGTTCTTCTTTTGGATTGGTAAAGAGGACTTCAGGTTTTCCTTCTTCTGCGATGACACCCTTGTCCATAAAGATGACGCGGTTAGAAACATCGCGAGCAAATTCCATCTCGTGAGTCACGACAATCATGGTCAAGCCTTCTTGAGCCAAATCTTGCATGATTTTAAGAACTTCACCAACCATCTCAGGGTCAAGAGCTGATGTAGGTTCGTCAAAGAGAATAGCATCTGGATTCATGGAAAGTGCACGAGCAATAGCGACACGTTGTTTTTGACCGCCGGAAAGCTGTTTAGGTTTAGCCTGCCAGTAGCGTTCCCCCATACCAACTTTATCGAGATTTTCTTTGGCAATTTTTTCAGCTTCTGCCCGTTCACGCTTGAGGACAGTTGTCTGGGCAACGATTGTATTTTCTAGCACATTTAGATTTTCAAAGAGATTAAAGGATTGGAAAACCATCCCTAGTTTTTCACGGTAGTGAGTGAGGTCGTAGCCTTTTTCTAGGACGTTATCACCGTGATAGAGGATTTCTCCCTCGGTTGGTGTCTCAAGAAGGTTAATGGAGCGCAGGAAGGTTGATTTTCCGCTACCTGAACTTCCGATGATAGAAATAACTTCTCCCTTGTGAACAGTGAGAGAGATATCTTTTAGGACCTCATTTTGTCCGTAGGATTTTTTGAGGTGTTTGATTTCAAGGATTGGTTGACTCATTATTTCAAATCCTCCGTTTGCATTTGGTTAGCACCTGTCGTATAGGTATCCATATCCATACGACGTTCGATAAAGCGTAAGATACGGGTTACGGTAAAGGTAAGGACAAAGTAGATAACTGCGATAATGGTAAATGTTTGGAAGTATTGGTAGGTTTGGGTTGCTACCGTATTTCCTGAGAAGTAAAGCTCCACAACCGAGATAACATTCAATACAGAAGTATCCTTGATGTTGATGACAAATTCATTACCAGTTGCAGGTAGGATGTTGCGGACGACCTGTGGTAGGACAACCTTACGCATGGTTTGATTGTGGGTCATTCCAAGTGCAGTCGCTGCTTCAAATTGTCCCTTGTCAACAGCTAGAATACCACCACGGACGATTTCTGTCATGTAAGCACCGGTATTGATCGAAACGATAAAGATTGCAGCAAGTGTACGGTCAAGATTGATTCCGAAAGCTTGGGCAGTTCCATAGTAGATAACCATAGATTGTACAATCATCGGTGTACCACGGAAGATTTCAATATAGACACTGAGTAACCAGCCAAGCGCTTTTTGTAAGACTGCTACAAAGTTGTTTTCAGAGAGTGGAGCAGTACGGAAGACACCGATTGCTAAACCAATAACCAAACCTGTGATAGTACCGATGATGGAAATCAAAAGTGTGATACCTGCTCCTCTTAAGAGTTGTTGCCAGTTTTCTGCAAGAATTTTTGTCACTTGAGCAAAGAAGCTGCTTTGTTCTTCGCTACTGGTAGCTTCAACAGGTTGTTCCTTAATCATACGATCCATTAGGGCAACTTGCTCATCTTTAGTGATGGTTTCGATGCTAGCATTGATTTGGTCAATACGACTATCATCTTTGCGAAGACCGATAGCAATAGAAGTATCTTCTTCTCCAGTTTTAAAACCAGGTTCAGGCTGAATCATTTTGAACTTAGCGTTCGCTGACTCGGCAGTTAGGGCCTCAGGGCGTTCAGAAACATAGGCGTCAATGACACCAGCTTCAAGAGCTTGACGCATCTGAGCAAAATCACCCATGGCTGTTTCTTTCTTAGCACCTGGGATTTGTGAAATCAAATCATAAAGGTAAACCCCTTGTTGAGAGGTGATTTTAGCACCATCAAAATCGTTTAAGGTTGTAGCGTTGGCGTAGGTAGAGTCTTTCTTAACTAAAAGAACGGGTTCACTAGTGTAGTAGCTACTTGAAAAAGCAATTTCTTGCTTACGCTCAGCAGTGGGACTCATACCAGCGATGATCATGTCGATCTTTCCAGAAGTAAGGGCTGGAACCAGACCTTCCCATTTTGTCTTAACAATGAGAGGTTCTTTTCCTAAATCCTTAGCAATTTTCTTGGCAATCTGAACGTCATAACCATTGGCGTACTGGTTGGTTCCGTCAATCTTGACAGCACCGTTGCTATCGTCGTCTTGTGTCCAGTTGAAGGGAGCGTATGCTGCTTCCATCCCGATGCGTAAATATTCATCAGCTTGGACAGTATTCATCAGGCCTAGGGTTAATGCAAGACCTGTAAATATAGATAAGAATAATTTCTTCATGTGTTCTCCTATTTCTAGTCTCAAAATGACTTCTCTCTATTGTATCGAAAATTAGCAAGTTTTTCAATCCTAGTAAACCCTTACTTGGAAAAAAATGATATAATGAGAAAAAGGTCAAAAGAGGCTATATTATGAAAAAAAGATGGTTAATAGTACTTATATTTACTTGTCTGATAATTGTTCCCAAACTGGTTTTTGCTGTGGAGTTTAGCATTCCATCCTATAAAGGAGAACTGTATATTCATGCAGACAATACAGCAGAATTTAGGCAGAAGATAGTTTACCAGTTTGAGGATGATTTTAATGGCCAAATCGTGGGGCTTGGTCGTGCAGGCAAGATGCCTAGCGGGTTTGAAATTGATCCTCATCCAAAGGTTGAGGCATCTAAAAACGGTCATAAAATCGAAAATCTTACTAGCGAAGTAACAGAAGAAACGAATGGTTATACTGTTAAAGTCTATAATCCAGGTCAGGAAGGGGACAGGGTCGAAGTGGAACTTACCTGGCATTTGAAAAACCTTCTTTTCTTGTATAATGATATCGCTGAATTAAATTGGCAACCCTTAACCGACAGTTCAGAATCTATTGAAAAGTTTGAGTTTCATGTAAGGGGAGATAAGGGGGCCGAAAAACTCTTTTTCCACACAGGGCAACTCTTTAGAGAGGGAAGGATTGAACAGAGTGGTCCTGACTATACGATTCGTTTAGATAATCTTCCGTCTCAGCGTGGAGTTGAATTGCATGCCTACTGGCCGCGAACCGATTTTGCTAGCGCTATGGATCAGGGCTTAAAAGGGAATCGTTTAGAAGAGTTTAACAAGATAGAAGACTCGATTGTAAGAGAAAAAGAGCAGAGTAAATATCTAGTTACTTTGGTGGTTCCTTTGATTTCTTCACTTTCCTTGTTATTAAGTACCTGCTTCTATTTTATTTATAGAAGAAAAACCACTCCTTCAGTCAAATATGCCAAAAATCATCGTCTCTATGAACCGCCGATGGAATTAGAGCCTATGGTTTTATCTGAAGCTGTTTACTCTACTTCCTTGGAGGAAGTGAGTCCTCTAATTAAAGGAGCAGGCAAATTTACCTTCAACCAGCTTATTCAGGCTACCTTACTAGATGTAATCGACCGTGGGAATGTCTCTATTATTTCAGAAGGAGATGTAGTTACTTTAAGGTTGGTAAAAGAAGATGGATTGGCAAGCTTTGAGAGGACCTGTCTAAATCTGGCCTTTTCAGGTAAAAAAGAAGTTGCTGTTTCTGATTTGTTTGCGGATTATAAGGTCTCTGAGAGTCTTTACCGTGGAGCAAAAGCTGCTGATGAAAGACGGATTCAAACAAAAGGTCGTAAGCTCAAATATTCTTTTGAAAGAGTATTGAAAGAGATGCAAGAAGGGGTCAAGGACCGAGTCGCTTTCTTGGGGCTACCAGATTATTATCGCCCCTTGACTAGCGGGGAAAAGGTCTTGCAAGTGAGCATGGGGGTTTCTACTATTTTCCCACTAATCATCGGATTTGGTTTGTTCTTGTACAGTTTGGACGTTCATGGCTATCTTTACCTCCCCTTGCCAATACTTGGCTTACTAGGTTTAGTTTTGGCTGCTTTCTATTATTGGAAGATTCGACTAGATAATCGTGATGGTGTTCTAAATGAAGTAGGAGCGGAGGTCTATTATCTTTGGACGAGTTTTGAAAATATGTTACGTGAGATTGCACGACTGGATCAGGCTGAATTGGAAAGTATTGTTGTTTGGAATCGTCTATTAGTGTATGCAACCTTGTTTGGATATGCTGACAAGGTTAGCCATTTGATGAAGGTTCACCAGATCCAAGTTGAAAATCCAGATATCAATCTCTATGTAGCCTATGGCTGGCATAGCATGTTTTACCATTCAACAGCGCAAATGAGCCATTATGCCAGTGTCGCAAATACAGCAAGTACTTACTCAGTATCTTCTAGTAGTGGAAGTTCTGGTGGCGGATTCTCTGGTGGCGGTGGTGGCGGCAGCATCGGTGCCTTTTAAAGAAAATTAAACACAGCTTATAAAAGTATGATATAATGGAGGATAGAAAAAGGAGTTATCTATGTATCTTATTGAAATTTTAAAATCTATCTTTTTTGGTATTGTTGAAGGAATTACGGAATGGTTGCCAATTTCAAGTACAGGTCACTTGATTTTGGCAGAAGAATTTATCCAGTATAAAGACCAGAGTGAAGCCTTTATGTCTATGTTTAACGTAGTCATTCAACTGGGAGCTATTTTAGCGGTTATGGTTATCTACTTTAACAAGCTTAATCCCTTCAAACCAGGCAAGGATAAAGTCGAAATCCGTAGAACTTGGCAGTTATGGTCCAAAGTTTTTGTAGCGACTCTTCCTCTTCTTTTAGTCTTTAAGTTTGATGATTGGTTTGATACTCACTTCCATAATATGGTTTCAGTAGCCATTATGTTGATTGTTTATGGGGTTGCCTTTATCTATCTTGAAAAACGCAACAAAGCGCAAGCGATTGAGCCAACAGTCACAGAGTTGGACAAATTACCTTATAAAACAGCCCTTTATATCGGTCTTTTCCAAGTCTTGGCTCTTTTACCAGGAACTAGCCGTTCAGGTGCCACTATCGTCGGTGGTTTGTTGAATGGGACTAGTCGTTCAGTGGTGACAGAGTTTACCTTCTACCTAGGAATTCCAGTTATGTTTGGAGCTAGTGCTTTGAAGATTTTTAAATTTATCAAAGCGGGAGAAGTCTTGAGTTTTGGTCAATTCTTCTTGCTCTTGGTAGCAATGGTAGTGGCTTTTGCAGTCAGCATGGTTGCTATCCGTTTCTTAACTAGCTATGTGAAAAAACACGACTTTACGATGTTTGGTAAATACCGTATTGTCCTAGGTAGTGTATTACTACTTTATAGCTTCGTTCGATTATTTGTATAAGAAAAAAGAGGCTGGGAGAAAAGTCTTTAAAATCAAAAAACGCATAATATCAGATGTTGAAAAACCTTGATACTATGCGTTTTATTGTGGAAAGATTTACTTCATTTACTCCTGAAATTGAGTTTTTGCCCAAGCTCTTTTAAAATCCAGTCACAGTGACACCCAATAAGCGGGTTCCCTTATCTTTATCAGCTAGAGAATCATAAAGCTGGATAGCGGTTTGAGCAATGATTTCCTCATCCTGCGTGCTTTCCGACAAGCTTTTCCGTTTGGTAAGGGTAGAAAAGTCATGATAGCGGATTTTCAGAATAACTATTTTACCGGACTTTTCGTGTTTTTGGAGGCTGAGGGCGACTTTTCTAGAGAGAATGGTCAGCTCTTTTTTGATATCTTCTTCTGACTGGAGACTTTTCCGATAGGTTTTTTCTTTCCCAATCGACTTGCGAATGCGACTGGGCTTGACAGGAGAATTATGAATACCACGAGCCTTTCGATAAAGGTCAAAGCCTAGTCGGCCAAAACGATCAATGAGAGTGATTTCTGGAATTTCAAGTAGGTCTCCCCCTGTAAAAACACCCATCTGGTGGAGTTTTTCTACTGTCTTTTTACCAACACCATGAAATTTGGCGATATCCATTTGTTTGAGAAAATCTTCTGCCTCATCAGGGAGAATAACTGTCAAACCATGAGGTTTTTGATAATCGCTAGCCATTTTAGCTAGGAACTTATTGTAGGAAACACCAGCAGAAGCAGTTAGATGAAGTTCTTGCCAGATATCATTTTGAATCAAGCGAGCTATTTTGACTGCTGACTTGACACCCAGTTTGTTTTCAGTAACATCCAGATAGGCTTCATCTATACTCATGGGTTCAATGATGTCTGTATAGCGTCTGAAGATAGAACGGATTTGCTGGCCAACTGCCAGATACTTGTCGTAATTCCCAGAAATAAAGACAGCTTGAGGACAACGTTCGTAAGCTTCTTTAGAGCTCATGGCAGAGTGGATTCCAAAAGCTCTTGCCTCGTAGCTACAGGTTGAAACAACACCTCGGCCCCCTGTTTTTCGAGGGTCATTTCCAATAATGACTGGCTTCCCTCGGAGATTTGGATTATCTCTGATTTCTACCGCAGCAAAAAAGGCATCCATGTCAATATGGATGATCTTTCTTGATGTGTCGTTCATTAAAGGAAAAATCAGCATGCTATCTCCTTTGCTAGGGTGTTCTTCTTTTCCATTATACTCTTTTTCTGAAAAAATGAAAACCAAGCAATTCTTTTCAAAACTATAATACAGTTTTATTTATTTTTAAAACTGTATTAGAAAAGAAAGTGCTAAAAAAGAGATTTTCTACTTGTTGAAATCGTTTACTGTATGTTATACTGAGTACATGAATGTAACAGATGACTGTTACTAGAAAGAAAAAAGAGGACATTAACATGGTTGTTAAGACAGTTGTTGAAGCACAAGACATTTTTGACAAAGCCTGGGAAGGCTTTAAAGGTGTTGACTGGAAAGAAAAAGCAAGTGTGTCACGCTTTGTTCAAGCAAACTACACACCTTATGATGGAGATGAAAGCTTCCTTGCAGGACCAACAGAACGTTCACTTCACATCAAAAAAATCGTAGAAGAAACTAAAGCACATTACGAAGAAACTCGTTTCCCAATGGACACTCGTCCAACATCTATCGCTGATATCCCTGCAGGATTCATCGATAAAGAAAACGAAGTTATCTTTGGTATCCAAAATGACGAACTCTTCAAATTGAACTTCATGCCAAAAGGTGGTATCCGTATGGCTGAAACTACTTTGAAAGAAAATGGATACGAGCCAGACCCAGCTGTTCACGAAATTTTCACTAAATACGTAACAACTGTTAACGATGGTATCTTCCGTGCTTATACTTCAAACATCCGTCGTGCTCGCCACGCTCACACTGTAACTGGTCTTCCAGATGCATACTCACGTGGACGTATTATCGGTGTTTATGCACGTCTTGCTCTTTACGGTGCAGACTACTTGATGCAAGAAAAAGTAAACGACTGGAATGCAATCGAAGAAATCGATGAAGAAACAATCCGTCTTCGTGAAGAAATCAACCTTCAATATCAAGCATTGCAACAAGTTGTACGCTTAGGTGACCTTTACGGAGTTGACGTTCGTAAACCAGCGATGAACGTTAAAGAAGCTATCCAATGGGTAAACATCGCCTTCATGGCTGTCTGCCGTGTTATCAACGGTGCAGCTACATCTCTAGGACGTGTGCCAATCGTATTGGATATCTACGCAGAACGTGACCTTGCCCGTGGTACATTTACTGAATCAGAAATCCAAGAATTTGTTGATGATTTCGTTATGAAACTTCGTACAGTTAAATTTGCTCGTACAAAAGCTTATGACCAATTGTACTCAGGTGACCCAACCTTCATCACAACTTCTATGGCTGGTATGGGTAACGACGGTCGTCACCGTGTTACTAAGATGGACTACCGTTTCTTGAACACTCTTGACAACATCGGTAACTCTCCAGAACCAAACTTGACAGTTCTTTGGACTGACAAATTGCCATACAACTTCCGTCGCTACTGTATGCACATGAGCCACAAACACTCTTCAATCCAATACGAAGGTGTTACAACAATGGCTAAAGATGGATACGGTGAAATGAGCTGTATCTCATGTTGTGTATCTCCACTTGACCCAGAAAACGAAGAACAACGTCACAACATCCAGTACTTCGGTGCTCGCGTTAACGTTCTTAAAGCTCTTCTTACTGGTTTGAATGGTGGTTACGACGATGTTCATAAAGACTACAAAGTATTTGACATCGAACCAATCCGCGACGAAGTTCTTGAATTCGAATCAGTTAAAGCAAACTTTGAAAAATCTCTTGACTGGTTGACTGACACTTACGTAGATGCTTTGAACATCATCCACTACATGACTGATAAGTACAACTACGAAGCTGTTCAAATGGCCTTCTTGCCAACTAAACAACGTGCTAACATGGGATTCGGTATCTGTGGATTCGCTAACACTGTTGATACATTGTCAGCTATCAAGTACGCTACAGTTAAACCAATCCGTGATGAAAATGGCTACATCTACGATTACGAAACAATCGGTGAATACCCACGTTGGGGTGAAGATGACCCACGTTCAAACGAATTGGCAGAATGGTTGATCGAAGCTTACACAACTCGTCTACGTAGCCACAAACTTTACAAGAATGCAGAAGCTACAGTTTCACTTTTGACAATCACATCTAACGTTGCTTACTCTAAACAAACTGGTAACTCACCAGTCCACAAAGGTGTATACCTCAACGAAGATGGTTCAGTGAACTTGTCTAAACTTGAATTCTTCTCACCAGGTGCTAACCCATCTAACAAAGCTAAAGGTGGATGGTTGCAAAACTTGAACTCACTTGCTAGCCTTGACTTTGGTTACGCAGCTGATGGTATCTCATTGACAACTCAAGTATCACCACGTGCTCTTGGTAAAACTCGTGACGAACAAGTTGATAACTTGGTAACAATCCTTGATGGTTACTTCGAAAACGGTGGACAACACGTTAACTTGAACGTTATGGACTTGAACGATGTTTACGAAAAGATCATGTCAGGTGAAGACGTAATCGTACGTATCTCAGGATACTGTGTAAATACTAAGTACCTCACTCCAGAACAAAAAACTGAATTGACACAACGTGTCTTCCACGAAGTTCTTTCAATGGATGATGCATTGAGCTAAGATTCATAAATAGTAAATAAAAACCAGTCATTTTGACTGGTTTTTTTGATATAAAAAAAGTTAGTCAAATTTAGTCAAACTTCTTGACTAAAACTGACCAAAGTGATATACTAAGAACATAAGGATAAGGAAAGTCCTTAGAAAACCTTGATTTTAAGATGATTGTATATACTATCTTAAGAACAAAGTATGGGTAAAACCTAGAAAAGAGGTACAACCTATGGTTAACATTAGTATTTTTAGAAGTCCAATTACAAAACTTGTATTGGATAAAGAAAAACCTGAAATTATACGTAGAGTAGCAAATAGCTAGTCTAAATTTTTTAAAACAAAGGTCAGAGAAAGTCAAAGTAATTTGACTAACTAATTTTGAAAACAAACGAGGTATGAAATATGAACAACAACTTTAATAACTTTAACAACATGGATGATTTATTTAACCAATTAATGGGCGGTATGCGTGGATACAGTTCAGAAAACCGTCGTTACTTGATTAACGGTCGTGAAGTAACACCTGAAGAATTTGCTATTTATCGTCAAACAGGGCAACTTCCAAGTGAAGGAAGTGACCAAGCTCAGTATGTTCAAGGTAAAGCTATGAAACAAGATGGTATTCTTGCAAAACTTGGACGTAACTTAACAGCAGAAGCGCGTGAAGGTAAGTTAGATCCAGTTATTGGACGTAATAAGGAGATTCAAGAAACATCTGAAATCCTTTCTCGTCGTACAAAGAATAACCCAGTTCTTGTCGGTGATGCTGGTGTTGGTAAAACGGCAGTAGTAGAAGGTCTTGCCCAAGCTATCGTGAATGGTGATGTTCCAGCAGCAATCAAGAACAAGGAAATCATTTCAATTGATATTTCTGGACTTGAAGCTGGTACTCAATACCGTGGTAGCTTTGAAGAAAACATTCAAAACTTGGTAAACGAGGTTAAAGAAGCTGGAAATATTATCCTCTTCTTCGATGAAATCCACCAAATCCTTGGTGCAGGTAGCACAGGGGATGGTCAAGGATCTAAAGGTCTTGCTGATATCTTGAAACCAGCTCTTTCACGTGGTGAATTGACAGTGATTGGGGCAACAACTCAAGATGAATATCGCAACACTATTTTGAAAAATGCTGCTCTTGCTCGTCGTTTCAACGAAGTAAAAGTTAATGCACCATCTGCTGAAGATACTTTCAAGATTCTCCAAGGGATCCGTGATCTTTATCAACAACACCACAATGTTATCTTGCCAGATGAAGTATTGAAAGCGGCTGTTGATTACTCTGTTCAATATATTCCACAACGTAGCTTGCCAGATAAGGCTATCGACTTGGTCGATGTGACAGCTGCTCACTTGGCAGCACAACACCCAGTGACAGATGTACATGCTGTGGAACATGAAATTGAAGAAGAAAAAGCTAAACAAGAGGCTGCAGTTGCTAAAGAAGATTACGAAGCAGCTTTAAATGCAAAAGTTCGTATCGAAGAACTTGAAAAGCAAATTGCTAACCATACAGAAGATCACAAGGTTACAGCGACAGTAAATGACGTAGCTGAGTCTGTAGAACGTATGACAGGTATTCCTGTTTCACAAATGGGTGCAACTGATATCGAACGTTTGAAAGACATGGGTCACCGTTTGCAAACTAAGGTTATCGGTCAAGATAAAGCCGTTGAAGCAGTGGCACGTGCTATCCGTCGTAACCGTGCAGGTTTTGATGAAGGAAATCGACCAATCGGTAGCTTCCTCTTTGTAGGACCTACTGGCGTTGGTAAGACTGAGTTGGCTAAACAATTGGCTCTTGATATGTTCGGAACTAAGGATGCTATCATCCGTTTGGATATGTCAGAATACAGTGACCGTACAGCCGTTTCTAAATTGATTGGTACAACAGCTGGTTATGTTGGTTACGATGACAATAACAATACCTTGACTGAACGTGTTCGTCGCAATCCATACTCAATTGTCCTTCTTGACGAGATTGAAAAGGCAGATCCTCAAGTGATTACTCTTCTTCTCCAAGTATTGGATGATGGTCGTTTGACAGACGGTCAAGGTAACACTGTAAACTTCAAGAATACTGTAATCATTGCTACTTCGAACGCTGGCTTTGGTTATGAAGCGAACTTGACAGAAGATGCAGACAAACCAGAATTGATGGATCGTTTGAAACCTTACTTCCGTCCAGAATTCTTGAACCGTTTCAACGCTGTGATTGAATTCTCACACTTGAGTAAGGAAGATCTTTCTAAGATTGTTGATTTGATGTTGATTGATGTCAATAAGACTCTTTCTAAGAAAGAAATCGACTTGGCAGTGAGCGATGCAGCCAAAGAATACATGACTGAAGAAGGTTATGATGAAGTTATGGGTGTTCGTCCACTCCGTCGAGTAGTTGAACAACAAATCCGTGATAAAGTAACAGACTTCCATTTGGATAATCTTGATGCTAAACACCTTGAAGCTGACATGGAAGATGGTATCTTGGTCATTCGTGAAAAAGCTTAAATCAAGGTTTTGAGAATAAAAAAAGGAACCAGCTGAAAAGCTGGTTCTTTTGTGTTAAATGACATGACGCTCAAAAGCATCGTCTGAGATTCCTTGTTGGAGAATTAATTTTGCCCATTCTTTGGCTGAAAATAGGCTATGATCCTTGTAGTTACCACAAGACTCAATGGTTGTTCCAGGAACATCTTCCCAAGTTGTAGTCTCAGCGATTTCCTTTAGTGAATCCTTGATGACAGCAGCGATTTCAGCGCTAGTATGACGTCCCCACATAATCATATGGAAACCTGTACGACAACCAAATGGTGAACAATCAATCATACCGTCAATGCGAGTACGGATGAGCTTAGCCAAAAGGTGCTCGATAGTATGGAGCCCCGCAGTAGGGATAGAATCTTCATTTGGTTGAACCAAGCGGATATCAAAATTAGAGATGATATCACCTTTTGGTCCAGTCTCTTCTCCAATCAATCGGACATAAGGAGCTTTTACAATCGTATGGTCTAGTTCAAAACTTTCAACAATAACTTCTTTTGACATGGTATTTCCTTTCAACTTTCTTCTTTCATTATATCATAAAGATATG
Source organism: uncultured Streptococcus sp. (assembly GCA_963524795.1). GTDB lineage: Bacteria > Bacillota > Bacilli > Lactobacillales > Streptococcaceae > Streptococcus. The sequence continues at coordinate 6,112 of CAURIB010000015.1, read as the reverse complement.
GTTGATAAATGTCAATGGTTGAAATTTTCCTAAAAAGATTTTCATGTTAAAACTATAGGAAGTAAATATTTTCAAATCAATTTGAAAAATTCTGAAAATTGTATTGACACATGGCTGAAAAGGGACTATAATGTATAAAAAGTCAAAAAGGAGTTTATTATGAAATTTTCAAAAGTAATGGCCCTAGCAGGAGTGACTCTGTTAGCGTCAGGTGTTTTAGCAGCTTGTTCGGGTTCAGGCTCTAGTGCAAAAGGTGAGAAAACTTTTTCTTACGTTTATGAAACAGATCCAGACAGCCTCAACTATCTGATAACAGGTAAGGCTGCGGTTGCTAATATCACAAGCAATGTGGTTGACGGTTTGATGGAGAATGACCGTTACGGAAACTTCGTGCCATCTATGGCAGAAGACTGGTCTGTTTCTAAAGATGGTTTGACTTACACTTATACAATCCGTAAAGATGCTAAGTGGTACACTTCTGAAGGTGAAGAGTATGCACCTGTGAAAGCTCAAGACTTTGTAACAGGTCTTAAATATGCAGCTGATAATAAGTCAGAAGCCCTTTATCTTGTTCAAGAATCCATTAAAGGTCTTGACGCTTATGTCAAAGGTGAAGTAAAAGACTTCTCAGAAGTTGGAATCAAGGCAATTGATGATCAGACGGTTCAATACACTTTGAATAAACCAGAAAGCTTCTGGAACTCTAAGACAACCATGGGTATTCTTGCACCAGTCAATGAAGAATTCCTTACTTCTAAAGGAAGTGACTTTGCCAAAGCAACTGATCCAAGCAGTATTCTTTACAACGGTCCTTTCTTGTTGAAATCATTGGTAGCAAAATCTTCAGTAGAATTTGAAAAGAATCCAAACTACTGGGATAAGGACAATGTTCATATTGATAAAGTAAAACTATCATTCTGGGATGGTCAAGATACAGGCAAACTTGCAGACACCTTTAAGGATGGCGGCTTCTCAATGGCTCGTCTCTTCCCAACAAGTGCAGGATATCCTGAACTTGAAAAAGAGTTTAAGGATAACATCGTTTATACACCACAAGATTCTGCTACTTTCTTAGTTGGGACAAATATTGACCGTCAGTCTTACAAGTACACTTCTAAGACTACAGATGAGCAAAAGACATCAACTAAAAAAGCTCTCCTAAACAAAGACTTCCGTCAAGCAATCGCCTTTGGTTTTGATAGAACAGCCTATGCTTCTCAAGTTAATGGAGAAAGTGGAGCAAGCAAACTTCTTCGTAACTTGTTCGTACCACCAACATTTGTTCAAGCTGATGGTAAAAACTTTGGTGACTTAGTTAAGGAAAAATTGGTGACCTATGGTGATGAATGGAAAGATGTTAATCTAGACGACGCTCAAGATGGTCTTTACAATCCTGAAAAAGCAAAAGCAGAATTTGCTAAGGCTAAGACAGCTCTCCAAGCGGAAGGTGTTCAATTCCCAATCCACTTGGATATGCCTGTTGACCAAACTAATACTACAAAAGTTCAACGTGTTCAGTCATTGAAACAATCACTTGAAGCAACATTAGGAACTGACAATGTCGTTATTGATATTCAACAACTTCAAAAAGATGAAGTCTTAAATGTTACCTACTTTGCTGAAACAGCTGCTGGAGAAGATTGGGATCTCTCAGATAACGTTGGATGGTCTCCAGACTACATTGACCCATCTACTTACCTTGATATCATCAAACCATCTGTTGGTGAAAATACTAAGACTTATCTAGGATTTGATGCTGGTACAAACAACGCTGCTGCAAAACAAGTTGGTTTGGAAGATTACGAAAAGATGGTTGTTGAAGCTGGCAATGAAGACACAGATGTTTCAAAACGTTATGATAAATATGCTGCTGCCCAAGCTTGGTTGACAGATAGTGCTTTGATTATCCCAACAACTTCTCAAACTGGACGTCCAATGTTGTCTAAGATGGTACCATTCACCCTTCCATTTGCATACTCAGGTAACAAGGGTATGAGTGAAGCCCTCTTGTACAAGTACCTTGAACTTCAAGATAAACCAGTAACTGCTGATGAATATCAAAAAGCTCAAGATAAATGGAAGAAAGAAAAAGAAGAATCTAATAAAAAAGCGCAAGAAGATCTTGCAAACCATGTGAAATAATAGTCAGTGGAGTTAGGGAACTAACTCCACTCTTTGCATTCAATTGTTAAAATTTTGACTTCCTTCTGTGGTGGACAAGAAAAGACCTGAGCTATATTTCTCAGGTCTTTAATCATGTTTTATTGTTGCCCTTGTGTATTTTGTGGGGCTGGATTTTGTTGTTGAGTATTTGTAGTTGTATTTGGTACTGAGGCATTTGGATTGGTAGTGCCGTTCGTGTTTTCGGTAGAAGGAACTTGGGCTTCTGTTGTGGAAGTTGAACTTGAACTTGAACTCTCAGTTGTTGTACTTGCTTGAGTTGACTGTGGAATCCAGTTACTTCGTGCTCCGTTTTTGAAGACGAATTCTCCACTTCTATAAACTCCTTCTGGCATCGTCCAGTCACCAGGGGAATCATCCTCGGAAAGGTACTGCATCATTGAGCGATAGATGTTGGCCGCTACTCTAAATCCATCTCCTTCGATTGGAGTGAGACGATTTGAATAACCTGTCCAAACCGCCATTGAATATTTGCGGGTATATCCTACAAACAATTCATCAGGTGCGACATAATCGTATCTCTTAATGTAATTTTCAATTTCATCATCTGTATAGTTAGATGTACCCGTCTTACCTGCTTGAGGTAACCAGGACATGTAGGCACCACGGCCTGTTCCGTAGGTAAGTACAGTTTTCATTATTTCTGTCATCATGTAGGCAGTTGTTTCCTTCATAGCGCGAGTTCCAGCGTCAGAAAATTCTTTTGAACTACCATCACTAAAGATAACTTTATTGATATACATTGGTTTGTGGTAGATACCACCATTGGCAAAAGCAGCATAGGCAGCGGCCATTTTTTCACTGCTAGCACCATATTTTTTATTTGATTCAGTTGTATTACTTGAAATGGCGTTAGCATAAACCATAGTTGGGTAATCAATTCCTAGCCCATTTAAGAAAGTTTTAGCCTGGTCTAATCCGACCCTTTCAAGCGTTTCAACTGCTGTAACGTTACGGGATTGTTGGATGGCATATTGAAGGGTAATGTTTCCGAAATATGATTTATCCCAGTTGTAAACAGGAATATTTGTACCTGGATAGTTATAGGGAGCATCTTTGAGCATGTATGCTGTTGAGTCATAAATGCCATACTCAAGTGCGGGAGCATAGTCTGTGATTGGTTTCATGGTTGAACCCCAGTCACGGTTGGTTTCCACCGCTTGGTTAATACCAAAGGATACGTTGCTTGATTGATGACGAGAACCGAGTTGGGCAATGACTTTACCATTTGTGACATCCACGATAGTAGAAGCCGCTTGAAGGTCATCATCTGGATAGTTAACGTATTCGTCAGTATTGTAGACGTCCCAAAGGCGTTTTTGTACCTCTTGGTCAACGTTTGTATAGACTTCCATTCCCGTTGTTAATAAGTTATAGCCTGTTTCTTGTTCTACTTGGTCAATAACCTCTTTAAGGTAGTTATCCATATACTGAGGATAACTATTAACAGCTCTTAGACTTTGAAGTCCATCAGTGATTGGTGTATTGATGGCTGTTTCATATTGTTCAGCAGTAAGGTAACCATGTTTTTGCATCTCTGACAAGACGAGATTACGTCTTTCAAGAGCTTCTTCAGGATGTGAATAAGGATCGTATTGGTTTGGAGCCTGTGGCATACCTGCTAAGAGTGCTAGTTGCGGAATAGAAAGATCTTTTAGATCCTTGCCATAATAGTTCTCTGCAGCAGTCTGCATACCATAGTTACCATTTGACATGTAGACTTTGTTAATGTAATAGGTCAAGATTTCCTGCTTGGTTGCTGTCCGTTCTAATTGAATGGCTAACCATGCTTCTTGAACTTTACGGGATAGAGTTTGATCCGCTGTTGATGTTGAGAAGTAAGTCAACTTAATCAACTGCTGGGTCAGGGTAGATCCCCCTTGGAGCCCACCACGACTACTAAGGTTTCGTAAGAAAGCTCCAGCTATACGGATGCTATCAAGTCCTCTATGGTTAAAGAAACGGTGATCCTCGATAGAGACAATCGCATTGACAAGGTCAGTAGGAATTTCACTACTTTGAGCGTTGACACGACGCTCAGCGCCTAAATCAGCGATTAGCTCATTTTTGCTGTCATAAATCTTACTTGAAGTAGTTGCAACAAGCTTGCTCTCCGAAAGTTCAGGAGCCTTGTTTGCATAGTATAGAAAGACACCACCACCAAGCAGGAAAGCTGCGATAAATAGACTTAGCAAGCCAATGCTAAGGTATTTAACGATGCGCAAGATAGTTTGTTTGTTCATATTGTTTTACCACCTAGTAAATGTTGTTTGACTGTATCGAGATAAGGAATTTGTGGGAAAGCGGAATGCTCAATCACAAAACCGAATTCTCTGATATAGTCAAGCGGCATGGATTTTTTCCCCATATCCTGATGATAAAAACGGATGAGGTCAAATGCCGGCAATAAATACGTTTCTTGATAAGAAGAAAAGTGAAGAAGGACAAAGCAAATCCCTTTTTGTTCAAGGACTTGTTCCATATGTTGAATCTGATGAGGATGGAAGTTCTTCATCGGAATAGCATGTTTTTGCTTGGTTTCCTTAGCTTCGAAATCGATGTAAAACCCTTCATAAACTCCTGAATAGTCGGTTGTAGATGCTTGTCTAAAATAAGCTTCGACAATTTTAGCACGACTACGTTGCGGATAATCTACACGGACAATCTGCACAGGAGTTGGCTTTTTATGGATGACAGCCAAACCGTGTGTCAGATAATAGTCGTTTGTAGCGTTAATCATCTTTTCAAAGGACATCCCACGATTTGCGAAATTTTTAGTTTGTGAAGTGGGGAGCTGCCTTTTTTTCAATGAAATCTTATGCGGATAGTTGACCATAGTTCTCCTTATTGGTACAATAACATCACTCTATTATACCATAAACGTAGACAGAAAGGGTGAAAAAATGCATACAGCCTTGATTTTAGGCTATTCTTCCTTTGATTTAGGATTATTTAATGACAAGGATATTCGCCTAAAAATTATCAAAAAAGCAATTCGTTGTGATTTGGAAAAACTAGCAGAAGATGGTCTAAAATGGCTAGTATTTACAGGGACATTGGGCTTTGAATACTGGGTTTTAGAGGTGGCCAAAGAAATGAAAGCTGACTTTGGTTTCCAACTAGCAACTATTTTTAATTTTGAGTCTCATGGAGAAAACTGGAATGAAGGGAATCAAGTCAAACTTAGTGAATTTAAGCAGGTTGATTTTGTCAAGTATGCTTATCCCAAATATGAACATAAGGGACAATTAAGAGATTATCAGCTTTTCTTGCTTGAAAATACAGATGGGGCCTATCTTTTTTATGATGAGGAAAATGAAACAAAACTGAGATATTTTTACGAACTGATGAAAAAGAAAGACAACTATGTTACAAAAAGATTAACATTTGAAGAATTGAATGAAGTAGCCCAAAATTTTTCCGAAAATTGAGCCTTTGACCTTGCTTTTTGTTTGCCTTTTTTTATATAATAATACTAGCAACTGAGAATGGAGAGAGACATGGCAAGTATTATTTTTACAGCGAAAGATATTTTTGAACAGGAATTTGGAAGAGAAGTACGTGGATACAGTAAAGCAGAAGTAGACGAATTTTTGGATGATGTCATCAAGGATTATGAAACTTATGCTGCACTAGTGAAGTCACTACGTATGGAAATTGCTGAGTTGAAGGAGGAATTGTCGAAAAAACCTCAAGTGACACCAGTAGCTTCTGAATCAGCGGAGCTTGGAAGTACGACTTCAATGACAAACTTTGATATTTTGAAACGTTTGAATCGTCTTGAAAAAGAAGTATTTGGCAAACAAATCTTGGATAATTCTGATTTCTAAGAATGATTTTGTTGTGCAATTTTTGGATAATCGCGTGAAGAGAGTTTCTTTTCATGAGGAAAGTCCATGCTAGCACAGGCTGTGATGCCTGTAGTGTTTGT
>CAURIB010000014.1:0-18710 GCA_963524795.1 uncultured Streptococcus sp. | reverse complement strand
GTTGTTTTTGCCGTCATCATTGGTTTAGTCATTGGATATGTCAGCATCTCAGTCAAGATGAAATCATCACAAGAGGCTGCGGAGTTGATGCTTTTAAATGCTGAACAAGAAGCAACTAATTTACGAGGACAAGCAGAGCGCGAAGCGGATTTATTACTCAATGAAGCTAAGAGCGAAAGCAAGTCTCTTAAAAAAGAAGCACTATTGGAGGCTAAAGAGGAAGCCAGAAAATACCGTGAAGAAGTGGACGCTGAATTTAAGTCAGAACGTCAAGAACTCAAGCAAATCGAAAGTCGTTTGACGGAGAGAGCTACGAGCCTTGATCGTAAAGATGATAATTTAACGAACAAAGAAAAAACACTTGAACAAAAAGAACAAAGTATTTCTGATAGAGCAAAAAACCTTGATGTACGTGAAGAACAACTAGAAGAAATTGAGAAACAAAAGCAAGCTGAACTAGAGCGTATCGGAACTCTGACTCAGTCGGAAGCAAAAGACATTATCTTGGCTCAGACAGAGGAAAACTTGACTAAGGAAATTGCTGGTCGTATTCGTGAGGCTGAGCAAGAAGTTAAGGAACGTTCAGATAAGCTGGCTAAGGATATCTTGGCTCAGGCCATGCAGAGAATTGCTGGTGAGTATGTGGCTGAGTCTACCAACTCTACGGTTCATCTGCCTGATGATACCATGAAAGGTCGCATCATTGGTCGTGAAGGGCGTAACATCCGTACTTTTGAAAGTTTGACAGGGGTTGATGTCATCATTGATGATACGCCAGAAGTGGTAACCTTGTCAGGTTTTGATCCTATCCGTCGCGAGATTGCCCGTATGACGATGGAAACCTTGCTTAAGGATGGACGTATTCACCCAGCTCGTATCGAAGAGTTGGTTGAGAAAAATCGTCAAGAGATTGATAACAAGATTCGTGAATATGGTGAAGCTGCAGCCTATGAAATTGGTGCACCGAATCTTCACCCAGACTTGATGAAGATCATGGGTCGCTTGCAGTTCCGTACTTCATACGGACAAAATGTCTTGCGTCATTCGATTGAAGTGGCTAAGTTGGCTGGTATCATGGCTAGCGAACTTGGTGAAAATGCCGCACTTGCCCGTCGTGCAGGATTCCTCCACGATATTGGTAAAGCCATTGACCGTGAGGTAGAGGGTAGCCACGTTGAGATTGGTACTGAATTGGCTCGCAAGTACAAGGAACACCCAGTTGTGGTCAATACTATTGCCAGTCACCACGGAGATGTAGAACCTGAAAGTGTGATTGCAGTCATCGTTGCTGCAGCGGATGCCTTAAGTGCTGCCCGTCCAGGAGCTCGTAGTGAGTCACTCGAAAGCTACATCAAACGTCTCCATGATCTTGAAGAAATTGCTAATAGCTTTGAAGGTGTTCAAAATAGCTTTGCCCTTCAAGCTGGTCGAGAAATCCGCATTATGGTAAACCCAGGTCAAATCAAGGACGACAAGGTCACAATCTTGGCTCATAAAGTTCGTGAGAAAATCGAAAACAATCTCGATTACCCAGGAAATATCAAGGTAACCGTGATTCGTGAACTTCGTGCAGTTGATTATGCAAAATAAATAAGAAAGAGCAGTTGAAAAATTACTGCTTTTTTGTTACACTAGATAGAAAGATTGTAGTAAGCAGAAATGCCTTCACAAAGAGAATTCTGAATGAATTTCCAAGGTATTTCACAAACTATCTAAAGGAGACATAATGGCAGACCGAGGCTTACTAATCGTTTTTTCAGGTCCTTCTGGAGTTGGGAAAGGAACGGTTAGACGAGAAATTTTTGAGTGTTCTGAAAATCAATTTCAATATTCAGTATCTATGACGACGCGGGCACAACGTCCAGGTGAAGTAGATGGTGTTGATTATTTCTTCCGTACACGGGAGGAATTTGAAGAGTTGATCCGTCAAGGGCAAATGTTAGAGTATGCAGAGTATGTGGGTAACTATTATGGAACTCCTCTGACTTATGTTAATGAAACGCTTGATAAGGGAATCGATGTCTTTCTTGAAATTGAAGTGCAGGGAGCTCTCCAGGTTAAGAAAAAAGTTCCAGATGCGGTCTTTATCTTTTTGACCCCACCAGATTTGGAAGAATTGCAAGACCGTCTCGTTGGCCGAGGTACAGATAGTGCAGAAGTGATTGCTCAGCGTATCGAAAAAGCCAAGGAAGAAATTGCTTTGATGCGTGAGTATGACTATGCTATTGTCAATGACCATGTTCCTCTAGCGGCCGAGCGTGTGAAACGTGTGATTGAAGCAGAACATTTCCGTGTAGACCGCGTGATTGGTCATTATCAGGATATGCTACCAAAGTCTCCGACTATTCGATAAAATTTAGAAAACAGGTACAAACAAATGATGCTTAAACCCTCTATTGATACCTTGCTTGATAAGGTACCATCAAAATATTCACTCGTAATCTTGGAAGCAAAACGTGCTCACGAATTAGAAGCTGGAGCAACTCCAACACAAGAATTCAAATCTGAAAAATCTACACTTCGTGCCTTGGAAGAAATTGAATCAGGGAATGTAACCATCCACCCAGATCCAGAAGGGAAACGCGAAGCTGTTCGTCGTCGTATCGAAGAAGAAAGACGATTGAGAGAAGAAGAAGAAAAGAAAATCAAAGAGCAAATCGCGAAAGAAAAAGAAGAAGGTGAAAAAATTTAAGGTTGGGGGGACTCAATCTTATTTTTTCTATTGCAAGAATACTCAATCAATTGAAACGTTTTAAGTAAAGAAGGAGGTGAGGATATGGCTATTGCAAAAATCATTGTGGATGTTCCCTTGATGCAGACGGACCAACCATACAGTTATAAGGTCCCTGAGGAATTTGTAGACATGCTGGAAGTTGGTATGCGGGTTCATGTGCCTTTTGGGAAGGCCAATCGCTTGATTCAAGGGATTGTTCTTGGAATGGAACAAGAATCTGATGTAGATGTGGCAGATGAGGACTTGAAAGAAATTGCTGAGGTGCTGGACTTTTCTCCTGTCTTAACGGAGGAACAACTCTGGCTGGCCGAAGAACTACGTAAGTCAGTTTTTTCATACAAGATTTCTATTCTAAAAGCTATGCTTCCAGGATTTTTGAACTCTAGCTATGATAAGATCCTCTATCCTCTGGAAGGCTTAAGTCAAGAAGATAGAGAACGCTTATTCGGTTCACAGGAGTCTCTAGCATTTTCATCTCTAGACTTAGAAAAGCAGGCCGAGATGATGCAATTGACTCGGAAAGGGCTTTTGAAACTAGAGTACCAGGCTATAGACCAGAAGAAGGTCAAAACACAGTCTTGGGTTGAAGTTCATCTTGAACAGTTAGAACAGCTAGAAATCTCAAACCGTGCCAAGAAGAAATTGGAACTGCGAGATTATTTATTAGCACATCCAGAAAGTACTCCTTTGGCTACTTTGTTAGAACATTACTCTCGGGAACAAGTCAACTTCTTTGTGGAACAGGGTGCTTTGACGATTCTTCAAAAGGAAGTTCAACGTTCAGCTGCCTACTTTGAAGGAATCGAGTCAAATCAAGCCTTAGAGTTAAACCCAGAGCAAAAACAAGCCTGTGAGGCGGTTGTTGGAGCGATTGGGAAGCAACATCCTCCATTTCTTCTACAAGGAATCACTGGAAGTGGGAAAACCGAGGTTTACTTGCAGATTATCCAAGGTGCCTTGGACATGGGAAAAACAGCGATCGTTCTAGTTCCAGAGATCTCTCTGACACCTCAAATGACAGAGCGCTTTATTGCTCGTTTTGGTGAGCAAGTTGCCATCCTACACTCAGGCTTGTCCAATGGTGAAAAGTATGATGAGTGGCGCAAGGTGGAGCGTGGAGATGCTCAGGTAGTTGTTGGGGCCAGGTCTGCTATTTTTGCACCTTTGAAAAATCTAGGTGTTATCATTATCGATGAAGAGCATGAGGCTAGTTATAAGCAAGATAGCAATCCTCGTTACCATGCTAGAGATGTGGCTCTTTTACGTGCCCAGTACAATCAAGCTGCCCTAGTCCTTGGTTCTGCAACACCAAGTCTAGAAAGCCGTGCGCGTGCTGGTAAGGGTGTTTATCAACATCTACGTCTGACTCAACGGGCCAATCCTTTAGCAAGTATTCCTGAAGTTCAACTGATTGATTTCCGTGATTACATCGGGCAGAATGAAACATCAAACTTTACACCACCTCTCATTGAGGCCATTCAAGATCGACTGGATAAAAAAGAGCAGGTTGTTCTCATGCTCAATCGTCGTGGTTATTCTAGCTTTGTCATGTGCCGGGAATGTGGGACCGTGGATACCTGTCCAAACTGCGATATTTCCTTGACGTTGCATATGGATACTAAGACTATGAACTGTCATTATTGTGGTTTTACGAAGGAAATTCCACATGTCTGTCCAAACTGTCAGAGTCGTAGCATTCGTTACTATGGAACAGGGACTCAGAAAGCCTATGATGAGCTGGCAGAACTCTTTCCAGAGGCACGCATTCTACGCATGGATGTGGATACCACTCGTAAAAAGGGTAGTCACCAAGCTTTACTTGAGCAGTTTGGCAAAGGGGAGGCAGATATCCTGTTGGGAACTCAGATGATTGCCAAGGGCTTGGATTTTCCAAATGTGACCTTGGTTGGTGTTCTCAATGCGGACACAGCCTTGAACCTGCCTGATTTCCGTTCTTCTGAGAGAACCTTCCAACTCTTGACCCAGGTGGCAGGTCGCGCCGGTCGTGCTGAAAAGGCAGGTCAGGTCTTGATTCAGTCCTATAATCCTCAGCACTATGCTATACGATTTGCCAAGGACCAGGACTACGAAGGTTTTTATGCCTATGAAATGGGAATCAGACGTCAGTTGGGTTATCCACCTTATTATTTCACTATTGGAATCACCTTATCTCATAAAAAAGAAGAAGAGGTTCTTAGACGTGCTTATCAAGTCATGGAGATTTTGCGGTCAGGTTTATCGGATGCTAGTGTAATTCTAGGTCCGACGCCAAAACCTATCGCTCGTACTCATAACCTCTACCACTACCAAATTTTGATTAAATACCGTTTAGAAGATGAGTTGGCTTCTACCCTAAATCAGGTCTTAGCCCTAACTCAAGAACGTGAAAATAGCGAACTTCGTCTCAGTATTGACCACGAACCGCAACAATTTTTATAGAAGGAGAAAAGATGACAAAACTAATCTTTATGGGAACTCCCAATTTTTCAGCAACTGTTTTAAAGGGGCTTTTGTCAGATGACCGCTACGAGATTGTAGCGGTTGTGACTCAGCCAGATCGTGCTGTCGGTCGTAAAAAAGTTATCCAGGAAACCCCAGTAAAACAAGCTGCCAAAGAGGCAGGTCTGCCTATCTACCAACCAGAAAAATTATCAGGTAGTCCAGAAATGGAAGCTATCATGAATTTGGGAGCTGACGGGATTGTAACGGCAGCTTTTGGACAATTTCTCCCAAGTAAACTCCTTGATAGCATGGATTTTGCAGTCAATGTTCATGCTTCACTTCTTCCAAAGCACCGTGGTGGAGCTCCTATCCATTACGCCTTGATTCAGGGTGATGAGGAGGCAGGAGTGACCATTATGGAAATGGTCAAGGAAATGGATGCAGGGGACATGATTTCTCGTCGCAGTATTCCCATTACAGATGAGGACAATGTTGGTACCTTGTTTGAAAAATTGGCCATTGTTGGGCGTGATTTGCTTTTGGATACTCTACCTGCTTATATAGCTGGTGAAATTCAGCCTCAACCACAAGACCCAAGCCAAGTAACTTTCTCACCAAATATCAAACCTGAGGAGGAAAAACTGGACTGGAACAAGACCAACCGTCAACTTTTTAACCAAATCCGTGGGATGAATCCATGGCCAGTTGCTCATACCTTCCTCAAGGGAGAACGCTTCAAAATCTATGAAGCTCTGCCTGTAGAAGGTCAGGGTAATCCGGGTGAGATACTCTCCATCGGTAAGAAAGAATTGATTGTCGCAACGGCAGAAGGAGCTCTATCTCTCAAACAGGTTCAACCTGCAGGAAAACCTAAAATGGACATTGCTTCCTTCCTCAACGGTGTTGGACGAAGTTTGGCTGTAGGAGAACGATTTGGTAACTAAAGTAGAAATGGCTAGAAACTTAGCCTTAAACGTGCTAGAGGATGTCTTTGTCAATCAAGCATACTCCAATATCGCCTTAAATAAACACCTCAAGGGAAGTCAACTGTCGGCAACTGACAAAGGTTTGGTGACAGAGCTTGTTTATGGAACCGTAGCTCGTAAACTAACTTTAGAATGGTATTTGTCTCACTTTATTGAGGATAGAGACAAGCTAGACAGCTGGCTCTATGTTTTGCTTCTCATGAGCGTCTATCAACTCCAATACTTGGATAAGCTTCCTGATCATGCAGTGGTCAATGAAGCGGTAGAAATTGCAAAACTTCGTAAAAAGGGTAGCGAAAAACTAGTCAATGCAGTCCTTCGCCGTATCTTGCGAGAAGGTTTGCCAGATGTTGCCAGTATCAAACGTAAGAACAAGCGTGATTCTATCGCCTACTCTTTGCCAGTGTGGTTAGTTTCTAAGCTCAAGGAAGAGTACGGAGAAGAACGGGCGCAAGCGATTTTTGAAAGTCTATTAAAACGTAATAAAGCCAGTATCCGGGTGACAGATTTGAGCCGAAAAGAGGAAATTAAAGCTCTGCTTGATGCAAGTGATTCTGCTTTATCAGCTTCTGGTCTGGTTAAAGAGCAGGGGCATTTTGCGGGTCATGACTTGTTTGCTGAAGGGGCTATTACTATCCAGGACGAGTCTAGTCAACTGGTTGCACCAACACTAGAGCTACAAGGAGAGGAGCAAGTTTTGGATGCCTGTGCAGCTCCGGGTGGGAAAACAGCCCATATGGCATCTTATCTCACGATAGGTCAGGTAACAGCTCTGGATCTCTACGACCACAAACTCACTTTGATTCAAGAGAATGCTCAGCGTTTAGGCGTAGCAGACCGTGTTCAAACACAAAAATTGGATGCCCGAAAGGTTCACGAGTTTTTTGGTAAGAATCAATTTGATAAGATTCTTGTTGATGCCCCTTGCTCAGGAATTGGTCTATTGCGTCGGAAACCAGATATCAAATACAACAAAGACACGGCTGATTTCGCGTCATTACAGGAAATTCAGTTGGAAATATTAGGTAGTGTTTGTCAAACGCTACGTAAAGGTGGTATAATAACTTATAGTACCTGCACTATTGTCTCTGAGGAGAACTTTCAAGTGGTTCAAACATTTTTAGAAAGTCATCCAGAGTTCGAGCAGGTTAAACTAGAACACGAATGCAAGGATATCCTAAAAGATGGCTGTATCCTCATTACTCCAGAATTGTACGGAAGTGATGGATTCTTTATTAGCCAATTTCGTAAGATATACAATTAGGAAGGAACTGACACAATGGAGATTTCATTATTAACAGATGTGGGTCAGAAACGTACAAATAATCAAGACTATGTCAATCTTTTTGTCAACCGTGCCGGTCGTACGATGATTATCTTGGCTGACGGGATGGGAGGTCATCGCGCAGGAAATATTGCGAGTGAGATGGCAGTAACGGATTTAGGCGTTGCCTGGGTAGATACTCAGATAGATACCGTGAATGAAGTTCGCGAATGGTTTGCCCACTACCTAGAAATTGAAAATCAAAAGATTTATCAACTAGGACGAGATGAAGCCTACAAGGGAATGGGGACAACCCTCGAAGCTCTTGCAGTTATCGGAAATCAGGCAATTTATGCCCATATCGGAGATTCTAGAATCGGTCTTATTCGAGGGGAAGAGTACCGTCAACTGACAAGTGATCATTCCTTGGTTAACGAATTGCTCAAGGCGGGTCAATTGACACCAGAAGAGGCAGAAGCGCATCCACAAAAAAATATTATCACCCAATCTATCGGACAAAAAGACGAAATTCAACCTGACTTAGGAATTGTCAGTTTGGAAGCAGGAGACTATCTCTTGCTCAATAGCGATGGTCTCACGAATATGATTTCAGGAAGTGAAATCTATGACATCGTGACAAGTGATATTTCACTTGAAGACAAGGCGGCAACTTTAGTGCGATTTGCAAACAATGCCGGAGGGCTTGACAACATTACTGTTGCCTTGATTGCGATTGAGGAGGAATCAAAATGATCCAGATCGGCAAGATATTTGCCGGACGATATCGGATTATCAAACAAATTGGTCGCGGAGGTATGGCAGATGTCTACCTGGCCAAGGATTTGATTTTAGATGGGGAAGAGGTAGCGGTGAAGGTACTGAGGACCAACTACCAAACGGATCCAATCGCTGTTGCACGTTTTCAGCGTGAAGCACGTGCAATGGCGGACCTAGATCATCCTCATATCGTTCGAATTACGGATATCGGTGAAGAAGACGGTCAACAGTATCTAGCTATGGAATATGTAGCTGGGCTTGACCTCAAACGTTATATCAAAGAACACTACCCTCTACCAATCGAGGAAGCTGTTCGTATCATGGGTCAAATTCTCTTGGCTATGCGTTTGGCGCATGCAAAGGGGATTATTCACCGTGATTTAAAACCTCAAAATATACTCTTGACTCCCGATGGAACTGCAAAAGTTACTGACTTTGGGATTGCAGTTGCCTTTGCAGAAACCAGTTTGACACAGACCAACTCCATGTTGGGTTCTGTTCACTATCTATCACCTGAGCAGGCGCGTGGTTCTAAGGCGACCATACAGAGTGATATTTATGCAATGGGAATTATCTTTTTCGAAATGTTGACAGGCCATATTCCTTATGATGGAGATAGTGCTGTGACCATTGCACTTCAGCATTTCCAAAAACCACTTCCTTCGGTCATTGCTGAAAATTCATCAGTACCACAATCCTTGGAAAACGTGGTTATAAAAGCGACAGCTAAAAAGTTGACAGACCGTTATCAAACTGTCTCAGAGATGTATGTTGACTTATTGAGCAGTCTTTCTTATAACCGTCGAAATGAACCAAAGCTGGTATTTGAAGATACAAGTAAAGTTGACACAAAAACCTTACCGAAAATTTCACAATCTACTTTAACAGCGATTCCTAAAGTGCAACCAAAGGAAGAAAGTCCTCAGAACCAAAAGCCGACCCAAAAGGCAACTAGTAAAGAAACTGTTGCAAAACCAGTCAAGAAACGTCGTTTTAAAGCGAGGTATTTGGTACTTTTAGCTAGCTTTATACTTGTTTTGGCTTCTCTCTTTTGGATAGTATCCAAAACACCAGCAACTGTTGATATTCCAAATGTAGCAGGTCAAACAGTTGCTGAGGCCAAGGAAACCTTGAAGAAAGCAAACTTTGAAGTTGGTGATGAAAAAACTGAGGCAAGCGAAACAGTGGAGAAAGGTCGTGTCATTCGCACGGATCCTGAGGCAGGTAGTAGCCGTAAAGAGGGAAGTAAGATTAATCTGATTATTTCAACTGGTAAGCAATCCTTTAAGATTGGTAATTACATTGGTAAGAAATCTACAGATGTCATTGCTGAGTTGAAGGAGAACAAAGTTCCCGAAAATCTGATTAAGATTGAGGAAGAAGAGTCCAGTGAATGGGAACCAGGGGTGATTTTGAAACAAAGTCTCTCAGAAGGTACGACCTATGATCTCACCAAAGCGACCCCTATCGTTTTGACTGTTGCTAAAAAGGTGACAACTGTTCCTATACCAGGTTACATTGGTTCAAGTCTTGAATTTACAAAGAACAACTTGATTCAAATTGTAGGTGTGAAGGAGGCTAATATCGAGGTAGTAGAGGTGACGACAGCACCTGAGGGAACTGCCGAAGAAACCGTTTTGGATCAAAGTCCAAAACCAGGTGAAAAAATAGACTTAAGTACAACTCGTATTAAGATTTCTATTTATAAACCGAAAACACCACCATCATCATCTTCTGTCCCATCTTCAAGCCAGCGCAATACTAATAGAACGGACAATACAGTGCCATCACAAGGTCCAACAACTCCATCTTCGTCTTCGCAAACTCATGTGGACGAACATAGCACAAATAACTAACCAATCTTTGTCACAGTTTTTGTGACAAAGATTTTTTTTCATTCAAATTTGTGATAAAATAAAAGAAGCTTATCAAGGAGGGAAATATGGACGAATCAAAAAAACTGAATGCAGTTATTGATGTCATTATGCTTGCAGGAACGATTCTGCTTCGAAATGGCTCTGAGATCCATCGTGTTGAGGATACTATGATTCGTATTGCGCACTCGCAAGGCATTATGGATTGCAATGTCCTAGCCATGCCTGCAGCTATTTTCTTCTCTATTGAAAATACCAATATCTCTCGTATGAAGCGGGTTACTTCCTCTTCCTATAATATTGAAAAGGTTTGTGATGTCAATCAGATTTCACGCCAGATCGTGGCTGGCCAGCTTAATTTAGAGGCAGCTTTCATTGAGCTGAAGGAATTAAATGCAAAACCTTCTCCCTATACCAAGGTCCAGTTAACGGTGGCAGCGACTCTGAGTGCTCCCTTCTTCTCTATCATGTTCGGGGGGAATGTCTACGATGCCATTGGAGCAGGAGTGGCGACCTTGTTTGCCTTCACCTGTTCTCTTTACGTAGAAAAATTTATCCGTATTCCCTTTATGACAGCTTTTTCAGGTGCCTTTGTCTTTGGTTTGATTGCACAATTTTGGGCGCGTTATTCAGGTTTACCATCTACAGCTGATTTGGTTATCGCTGGTGCGGTCATGCCCTTTGTACCGGGAATTGCTCTGACCAATGCTGTTCGAGATATTATGACCAATCACATTAACTCTGGTATGAGCAAGATGTTTGAATCCTTGCTGATTACCCTAGCTTTAGGGGCAGGCACTTCTGTCGCCCTAGTACTGATGAATTAATATGACTCTAACAACCTTTTTATTGCAAGCTCTTGCGAGTCTGCTTGCTATCATCACTTTTTTAATCGTTTTAAACGTTCAGCGTTCTATGCTCATTCCCGGTGGTGTTTTAGGAATGTTCATCTGGCTACTTTATTTGCTCCTTAAGGAGCCGACAAATGTTATTATGGCGACCTTTATTGCGGCTGTGATTGGTTCTTGTCTTAGTCAGATTATGAGTATTATCTATAAAACACCAGCAGTTGTCTTTGCTCTTGCTACCTTGGCGCCTCTAGTGCCAGGTTATCTGTCCTATCGGACAACTTCTTTCTTTGTGACAGGCGACTTCAGCCACGCTATTACCAGTGCAATGCTAGTGGTCATGTTGGCTCTTGTTATCTCTATAGGAATGGCGAGTGGAACGGTTGTCCTCAAATTGTACTATCATCTCAAAAAGAATCGGGCTAGCTAAGACTCGATTTTTTTGTAGCCCTAAAGTTCTGTTTGTTGGACTAGCCTAAAAATGAGATAAGGTTTTGAAAATGAACTTGATTTGGGGAATCAAGTCTTTTTTCGCTCATTTGACCTCAATTGTGATAAAATAGAGGTGAACGAATTTTTACAATGAATGATAAAAATAGAGGTAAATATGACAATCGGTATTGATAAGATTGGTTTTGCGACCAGTCAATACGTTTTGAAATTACAAGATTTAGCAGAAACCCGAGGAATTGATCCTGAAAAATTGAGTAAAGGACTCCTTTTAAAAGAATTGAGTATTGCTCCTTTGACAGAGGATATTGTTACCTTGGCTGCCAGTGCAGGAAATTCTATCCTGACTGAAGAAGATAAGCAAGAGATTGATATGGTTATCGTAGCGACAGAGTCTGGGATTGACCAGAGTAAAGCTGCAGCTGTCTTTGTACACGGTTTGCTTGGGATTCAACCTTTTGCTCGTAGTTTTGAAATCAAGGAAGCTTGCTATGGTGCAACTGCGGCACTTCACTATGCTAAGTTACACGTAGAAAATTCTCCAAAATCAAAAGTTTTGGTACTAGCCAGTGATATTGCAAGGTATGGTGTTGAAACTCCTGGAGAACCAACTCAAGGAGCAGGCTGTGTTGCTATGTTGATTAGCCAAAACCCACGTGTTATGGTCTTCAACAACGATAACGTTGCGCAGACTCGTGACATTATGGACTTCTGGCGTCCAAACTATTCGACAACACCATTTGTAAATGGGGTTTACTCAACGCAACAGTATCTTGATAGCTTAAAAACGACTTGGGAAGAGTACCAAAAGCGTTATGACTGTAACTTGGACGATTTTGAAGCTGTATGTTTCCACTTGCCATATCCGAAGCTAGCTCTCAAGGGGTTGAAGAAAATTCTCGACAAATCCTTGCCTCAAGAGAAGAAGGACTTGCTTCAAAAGCACTTTGATGAATCTATTATTTATAGCCAAAAAGTTGGAAATATCTATACCGGTTCACTCTTCTTAGGCCTCTTGTCTCTTCTTGAAAATTCTGATAGCTTGAAAGCAGGGGATAAGATTGCCCTTTATAGCTATGGTAGTGGTGCTGTATCTGAGTTCTTTAGTGTGGAATTGGTTGAAGGTTTTGAAAAGCAATTGCAGAAAAATCGCTTAGACTTGCTAGATCAACGTCAAGCTTTAAGTGTTGCTGACTATGAACGAATCTTCTTTGAAGAAGCGAACTTAGATGAGTCTGGTTCTGCAACCATGTCAGGCTATGAGGGACAAGACTATGCTCTGGTTGAGATTGTAGACCACCAACGTCGCTACAGCAAGGTTGAAAAATAATGAAAAAAAATTGGAATGGATTTGCTAAAAAATCAATTCAAGAGCGCCTAGAACTAGTTAAGTCTCAGGCGCTTACTTCTATGGAAGCCCAAGAAAGTCTCGAGCAAAATGAAAATCTTAGTATAGCAGTTGCGGACCAAATGAGTGAAAATGTGGTGGGGACCTTCTCGCTTCCATACTCAGTAGTTCCAGAAGTGTTGGTAAATGGTCAAGAGTACACAGTTCCTTATGTAACAGAAGAACCATCCGTCGTTGCTGCAGCTAGTTTTGCCAGCAAAATTATCAAAAGAGCTGGTGGGTTTAGAGCTCAGGTTCATCAACGCCGAATGATTGGTCAGGTAGCTCTTTATCAGATTCCAGATAGGGATAAAGCATGTCAGGCTATTTTGAGTCAGAAAGCAGAGCTACTCGAACAAGCAAACCAAGCCTATCCATCTATTGTCAAACGTGGTGGTGGAGCCAGAGAGATAACAGTTGAGAAAATTTCTGGTGAGGCTGACTTTTTAGTGGTTTATCTCCATGTGGATACTCAGGAAGCCATGGGAGCTAATATGCTCAATACCATGCTTGAAGCTTTAAAACCTAGCTTAGAGGCTCTATGTCAAGGGCAAAGTTTAATGGGAATTCTATCCAACTACGCAACAGATTCTCTAGTGACTGCAACTTGCCGGATTGCCTTTCGTTATTTGAGTCGCCAGAAGGATGAGGCTCGTGAACTAGCAGAAAAAATGGTTTTGGCCAGTCAGTTTGCCCAGGCTGATCCATATCGAGCAGCTACTCACAATAAGGGAATCTTTAATGGAATCGATGCTCTCTTGATTGCGACAGGAAATGATTGGCGTGCCATCGAAGCAGGAGCGCATGCCTATGCCAGTCATGATGGTGCTTATCGAGGTCTCAGTCGTTGGACTATGGATTTGGAAAACGAAGAGCTTATTGGAGAGATGACCATGCCGATGCCGGTTGCTACCAAGGGTGGATCTATTGGTCTCAATCCTCGAGTCGTACTCAGTCATGAGTTGCTAGGTCATCCATCTGCCAAAGAATTGGCTCAAATTATCGTGTCAATTGGTCTTGCACAAAACTTTGCAGCCCTTAAGGCTTTGGTCAGTACAGGGATTCAGCATGGACACATGAAACTTCAGGCAAAATCGTTAGCACTTTTAGCAGGTGCGACTGAGGCAGAAGTACCTAAGCTAGTAGAAAACTTGATTGCTGAAAAAACTTTTAATTTAGAAAAAGCCCAAACTCTTTTGAAAAACTTAAGATCATAAGAAAAACTCAGACGAAACTAGTCTGAGTTTTTTGTGCTTAAATACTTTTACCTGGTAAAAGGGAGACTGGCAAGAAATAACCAGTAGTAGCAACCTCTTTGCCTTCAATTTTTTGTAAGAGCAAATCAACTGTTAGGCGAGCAATTTCTTCTAAAGGTTGTTTAATGGTAGTAAGGTGAGGATAGAAATTCTCGATAAAATAAGTTCCATCATAGCCGATTACCTTGAGTTGGTCAGGTACAGAAATCCCCAGTTCTTGAGCAATCTTGATAATGAGGATGGCTGTCAAATCATCCGATGCAAAGATAGCATCGGGTTTTTGTTTTGTCAAGATATTTTTAATCTCCATCTCCTTTCGAAGAGGAGAATAATCACTGGACACATTGATAATTGGAGCTTTTGGCAGGATAGAGGCAAATCCAGCGTGGCGAAGCCCAGTTGGAGAGTTGGAGTTATCATTTCCTGTAATCATGATGATAGACTTGGCTCCAGACTTTTCTAATGTTTGAGCTGCCAACACTCCACCAGCATAGTTGTCAGAGGAAACAACAGGGATGTCTGGTGCCAGGTTCCGGTCAAAAGAGATGATAGGAGCAGTCACTCGATTGTAGTCCTCAATTCCAAGGTTGTGACTTCCCGAAATGATACCGTCCACCTGATTGGCTTCTAGCATTTCGATGTATTCACGCTCTTTTTCTGAATCATGCTCACTATTACAGATGATGGTCTTATAACCTTTTTTGAAGAGTTCGTGCTCCAGTTTATCAATCAATTCAGCATAGAAAACATGGCTGATTTTCGGGAAAATCAAGCCGATTAGTTTAGCAGACTTACCTTGGAGACTGCGAGCTAGGTTGTTGGGTTTATACCCCAATTCACGCATGGCATCCTTAACTTTTTGAATGGTTTTTTCTGACAGGTAGCCTTTTTTATTGATAACGCGTGAGACAGTGGTTGGGCTGACGCCTGCTAGTTCTGCGACATCAGTTAGTTTTGCGACCATATTCTAATTCGTAGTAAGTTCCAGTTGGGTTTCCAGATTTGATAAGGATTCCATTTTGATTCTTATCTGGGAAGACACGACCAGAAAATACCTTTTCTCCTTTATTGATGAAAATTTCAAAGACTGAGTTGTCGATGAAGATATTAACAGTAGTTGCTTGATTAGTAACTGAGCAAGAGCGAGTAGTTCCAAATTCTTGAGCATATTGCTCACCTGCTTGACTACGATCAACGGTTACTTGGCCATTGACAATGTCAAAATTGATAGATAGCCCCTTGCCGTCTTTATCAGCAAGAAGGACGATTTCGCTTTGGCTATTGGCTTCTAAGTTCAGTTCAAGTTCGTAGGTGTTTTTAGTTTCAGAACGATTTGAAAATTCCTCTTTTGAAGCTCGGAGGTCTTGGATAGCAGCTACAGGATACTGATAGAGTTTTCCATCTTTAATGGTAAGTTCCTTGACCAATGAGAAAGTTCCTTGGTGATCAAAACGGTCAGATGGATAAGACACATCAGGTAGACCAAGCCAACTAACAGCAAGTGCACGTCCATCAGGCGCATTGAAGGCTTGAGTAGCGTATGCTTCGAAACCATAGTCTAGATTGTGTAGTTCAGACACATCTACCAAACGAGCATTTTCAGGATCGAAGGAAGCACCAATTTTATACATATTTGGATAGATATTGTCATAGTCAAGGACCTTTTTGTCCAAACCTTGTGGACAGTAGAGAAGGACAGGTTGTTCTCCGACAAAGACAAGATTCGGGCACTCCATCATATAGGCAGTACGGTCGTTGTTGAAGTCCAAATCACCAACTTCTTGCCAGTTTGTATAATCATTATCGACAGCTTTGTAGAGACGGACAAAACCTTTTTTCTCCAAGTCTTGACCACCAACGATAGCGTAGTATTGGCCTTTAAAGTTAAAAATTTGTGGATCGCGGAAGTGGTCAGTAGCATCAGCAGGTTGATCAATTAAGATTTTGTCAATCTTTTCAACCTTTCCATCCTTGTCGACCAAGGCACCAATCTGATAAGGGTGGCGAATCCAATTTTCATCGCGAACATTTCCTGTATAAAATAAGAACAATTGATCACCAAACTGCATAGCAGATCCTGAGTAAGCACCGTGGCTATCTAGTTTTGTATCAGGCAAGATTTTAACCCCAGTTTCAGTAAAGTGAACTAAGTCATCACTTTCAAGCTGCACCCAAGATTTCAAACCATGAGCTGCACCGAAGGGGAAGTTCTGATAAAAGACAACCCACTTGCCATCGAAATAAGAAAAGCCGTTTGGATCATTGAGAAGTCCTTGCTTTGGTTCGATGTGATAGCTGACATGCCATGGTGATTGAGCTATATTTTCTTGAATTTGTTTGATCTCTTCTTTTGTCCAATCTTCATAACGTCTGTAGCGACGTTCAGTTGTCCATTCCATTATGTATTCCCTCCAAAAAATCTTCTATCTTAATAGTAAACGTTTCCTTATAAAAAAGCAAGTCTTTTATACTGAATAAAAGAAAAAAATGTCAAACGATTGACAGAATACTGAGGTGGAATTTTATGAAAAATAATGAAATTATGAAAGTTTTTGAAAACAAACGAGCAAAAACCTCCCAAAAATAAGTGTTTTACGGGTATTATAAGTTTTGAAATAGCAAAAACAATCAAAAAATAAAAATTAGCAAAATTTTTCTGCAAAACGCTTGACATATTTTTAAAACGTGATAGAATAATATTCGTAGGGCGGATAAAATCGCTTTCAAACAAGAAAAATTTTTATAAGGAGATTTTTGCAAATGACCAATACAGAAATTGCAAAAAAAGTCATCGAAGCCTTGGGCGGACGTGAGAATGTTAACAGTGTAGCTCACTGTGCAACTCGCCTTCGTGTGATGGTGAAAGATGAAGCGAAGATTAACAAAGATGCTATCGAGAGCTTGGAAAAAGTTCAAGGTGCTTTCTTTAACTCGGGTCAATACCAAATCATCTTTGGTACAGGGACAGTTAACAAGATGTACGATGAAGTCGTAGCTCTTGGTTTGCCAACATCATCTAAGGATGAGATGAAGGCAGAAGCTGCTAAACAAGGAAATTGGTTCCAACGTGCCATCCGTACTTTCGGTGACGTCTTCGTACCAATCATCCCAGTTATCGTAGCAACTGGTCTCTTCATGGGTGTTCGTGGTCTCTTGAATGCTCTTGGAATGACACTTCCAGAAGATGTGACAACTTACACTCAAATCTTGACTGACACAGCCTTCATCATCTTGCCAGGTTTGGTCGTTTGGTCAACCTTCCGTGTATTCGGAGGTAATCCAGCCGTTGGTATCGTTCTTGGTATGATGCTCGTATCTGGTTCACTTCCAAATGCCTGGGCTGTTGCTTCTGGCGGTGAAGTAACTGCTATGAACTTCTTCGGATTTATCCCAGTTGTAGGTTTGCAAGGTTCAGTTCTTCCAGCCTTCATCATCGGGGTTGTCGGAGCTAAATTTGAAAAAGCTGTTCGTAAAGTGGTTCCAGATGTACTTGATCTCTTGGTAACACCATTCGTAACACTTCTCGTAATGTCAATTCTTGGTTTGTTTATCATCGGACCAGTCTTCCACGTTGTTGAAAACTACATTCTTCTTGGAACAAAAGCTATCCTTAACTTGCCATTTGGTCTTGGTGGTTTCTTGATTGGTGGAGTTCACCAAGTTATCGTCGTATCAGGTGTTCACCACATCTTCAACTTGCTTGAAGTTCAATTGCTTGCTGCTGACCATGTCAACCCATTCAACGCTATCATCACAGCTGCCATGACTGCTCAAGGTGCTGCAACAGTAGCCGTTGGTGTAAAAACTAAAAATCCTAAACTTAAAACACTTGCTTTCCCTGCTGCTCTTTCTGCCTTCCTTGGTATTACAGAGCCTGCTATCTTCGGGGTTAACTTGCGTTTCCGTAAACCATTCTTCCTTTCATTGATCGCTGGTGCAATCGGTGGTGGATTGGCATCTATCCTTGGTCTTGCTGGTACTGGTAATGGTATCACGATCATCCCAGGTACAATGCTTTACATTGGTAACGGACAACTTCCACAATACCTTCTTATGGTAGCTGTATCATTTGCTCTTGGTTTTGCTCTTACTTACATGTTTGGTTATGAGGATGAAGCAGAAGTGGCTTCAGAAGCTACAACTGAACGTTTGGCTGACGAAGCAGTAACTGGTACTGTTGTTGCACCTAGCGAAGGTGTCATCCAAACACCAATCGTTGGTGACGTCGTAGCTCTTTCAGACGTTAATGACCCAGTCTTCTCAAGTGGAGCTATGGGACAAGGTATCGCTGTAAAACCTAGTCAAGATCTTGTTTACGCACCAGCTGATGCTGAAGTGACAATCGTCTTCCCAACAGGACATGCTTATGGTTTGAAAACTGCAAACGGAGCTGAAATCTTGATTCACGTGGGTATCGACACTGTTTCAATGAACGGTGAAGGATTTGACCAAAAAGTTGCTCAAGGTGACAAGGTTAAAGCTGGAGATGTTCTTGGAACATTTGATTCAGCTAAGATTGCTGCTGCAGGTCTTGACAACACAACTATGGTTATCGTGACAAACACTGCAGACTTTGCTTCAGTAAATCCAGTTGCTTCTGGATCAGTTGCTAAGGGTGACGCAATCATCGAAGTTAAAGCTTAATACTCTTCGAAAATCAAATTCAAACTGCGTCATACTCGCTTTGCCGTA
>CAURIB010000013.1:0-19158 GCA_963524795.1 uncultured Streptococcus sp. | reverse complement strand
ATGTCGCTTCAGATCATTCGATAGTAGTCTCTGAGGATGGCTTGCCCTGTCAACCAACGAAAACACTAAATCAGATTCGTATAGAAGATTATTCTTGTGTCATTTTACCAGGAATGATAAACATAGGACCTGCTCTCCGCGATGAGAAATTGATTTCGTTTTTAAGGGGGCTGGTTAATCAGGATATTCTAATCGCAGCCATTTCTTCAGCGCCCCTTTTATTGGCGAAAGCAGGCTTGTTGAAGGATACGAAATTTACAGGTGGCATTTGGCAAAACTTCTTTGACTATTTTGAATTTCTGCCACGTGAAAATTTCCAACCGAAAGTTCTTGTGCAAGATAAACAAATCATTACGGCTATAGGCTTTGCGCACCAAGAGTTTGCAAGAAAAGTAATTCTTAGTCTAGGGTTGGCAGAGAATACGGACAACTATTTTAAAGAACAGAACGAGTATGCTGAAGAGGATTTGATATTTACTCTATCGGACCAAGAGTTTGATCAAGTGAAGCGAAGTATAGAAAACATCCTCTAAAGATTACATGAAAATTATAGAAAGGAACAAAGAGCGTTCGGGAAATTGAACTCGAGCGGAAAGCTTGGAAATTAGATAAGCCTCCTAAGAAATCAGGATTGCTTGTCGGTTTCCTAAATTTCAGTCGCTTTCTGTTCGCTCTTAGTATCTTGTATGAACAATACTGAATTTTATGACCGTTTGGGCGTTTCGAAAAATGCATCTCAAGATGAGATCAAGAGAGCCTATCGGAAATTATCTAAAAAATATCATCCAGATATCAACAAGGATCCTGGAGCTGAGGACAAGTACAAGGAAGTTCAAGAAGCTTATGAAACTTTGAGCGATGAACAGAAACGTGCTGCCTATGACCAATATGGTGCTGCGGGTGCCAATGGTGGTTTTGGTGGTGCTGGCGGTTTCGGTGGCTTCGATGGAGCAGGTGGTTTTGGCGGATTTGAAGATATCTTCTCAAGCTTCTTTGGTGGTGGCGGTGCATCACGTAATCCAAATGCCCCTCGTCAAGGTGACGACCTCCAGTATCGCGTTCATTTGACTTTTGAAGAAGCTATTTTTGGTACAGAAAAGGAAGTCAAATACAATCGTGAAGCAAGCTGTCGTACTTGTAATGGGTCTGGTGCTAAACCTGGAACAAGTCCAGTTACTTGTGGACGCTGTCATGGTTCAGGTGTGATCAATGTTGATACCCAAACACCTCTTGGTATGATGCGTCGCCAAGTAACCTGTGATGTCTGTCATGGCCGTGGTCAAGAAATCAAAGATCCATGTACAACCTGTCATGGAACTGGTCATGAAAAACAAGCCCATAGCGTACACGTAAAAATCCCTGCTGGTGTGGAAACAGGTCAACAAATCCGCCTAGCTGGTCAAGGTGAAGCAGGATTTAACGGTGGACCATATGGTGACTTGTACGTGGTGGTTTCAGTTGAAGCTAGTGATAAGTTTGAACGTGAAGGAACTACTATCTTCTACAATTTGAACCTCAATTTTGTTCAAGCAGCACTTGGTGATACAGTAGACATCCCTACAGTTCATGGTGATGTAGAATTAGTCATTCCAGAAGGAACTCAGACTGGTAAACGATTCCGCCTACGTGGTAAAGGTGCGCCTAGCCTTCGTGGTGGTGCCCTTGGTGACCAATACGTTACTGTCAATGTTGTTACCCCAACAGGTTTGAATGACCGCCAAAAAGCAGCCTTGAAAGAATTCGCAGCTGCAGGTGATTTGAAAGTAAATCCAAAGAAAAAAGGCTTCTTTGACCATATTAAGGATGCCTTTGAAGGAGAATAAAGCATAAAGTAAAAAGAGCCTTCGGGCTCTTTTTCGTGTAATCTTTAGAATGTTATACTCAATGAAAATCAAAGAGCAAACTAGGAAGCTAGCCGCAGGCTGTACTTGAGTACGGCAAGGCGACGCTGACGTGGTTTGAATTTGATTTTCTAAGAGTATTAGCATGGGAGAAATCATTCTCAGACTAGTCTGTTATTGATATTTTTGAGTGAGTAAGCCAGCCTCATCCATGTCCTGGATGAGTTGCTTGAGTTCCGCTTCCTTGCCAGGTTTCACGGTGACGGTATCAATGTGCTTAATTGCCGAATTATCCTGAATATCCACCAAGGTCAAAGCTTTTTCATAGAATGCGATTCCCTTTTTCATGCTTTCCGAATCCTGCCAAGAGAGAATAAAGAAAGAAGGATTTGATTTTTTTCCGATTTCTTGGAAATACTTCCTGCTCTCCCCCTCTAAAAATTGGAATAAACCATGATTGAATAAGTTGTCCTCTACTGAATGGTAGGAGATATCTCCTGTGTTTAGGACATAGACTTTGAGTCGGTTTTTAGTGAGGTTTGGACTTTCTTTTAGGACTGGGTGGCTATTGACAACATCATCAGAGAAAGTCACATAAAAATCTAAGCCTCCACCCTCGAATTGATAGCTTCCATTTGACTCTACTTTCTCAGGAGGCAGGTCAAGGGAGATAAAGATTTGTTTTAAGGTTTCATTTCCTTTTCTGATGTCACTCGGTGAGGCCTTGAACAGATTGGCCAGTATTAGAAATGCCAGGGCTGCAAGAAGGCAGAGGCCACTACAAATGATCAGGATGATACGCGTCAGAACTTTAAAAAACTGTTTCATTTTCATGCCCTCCCTGGTCTGTTAGGATTTGCTAACCCAAATGGATTTAAAGGGGAACTAAGGAAAAATGGAGTTTCCCTTAGTTTTCTTCAGTTTCCTGCAATTCTTTTAGTACAGCAAGTCTTGTTTGAACGTCTTTTTCCAAGACTTTAAACTTATAGGTCAAATCTTTTTGATATTCCTTGATGAGTTCTTTTTGTTGGTTGATAATTTGCAGGCTATCTTGGATGATATCCAAGTCATCCTTAATGGCTTCAACACGATCAGTAGTATCTAGAACTTCTTCAGTGATGGCTTGGCGATTTTTAACGAGGAGGTATGAACCGACTGCAGAGCCTGCAAAAAGTAGTAAATTTGATAGTTTCATAGTGACTCCTTAAGCGTTTTTGATTGTTTCAGCGACTTGAGCAAGTTTGTCGAAGTCTGGCTCATGTGCGATAAAGTCAATTTTTAGGTCGTCATCTGCACTATAGCGAGGAACGAGGTGGACATGGGTATGGAAAACCGTTTGTCCAGCAACTTCTTCACAGTTGGCGATGATATTCATACCTTCAGCTTTGGTAGCTTTCATGACTTTTTGAGCGATCTTTGGAACTTGGGCGAAAAGTTGGCTAGCGCTTGCAGCATCCATTTCTAAAAGATTGCGGTAGTGTTCTTTTGGTACGACCAAGGTGTGCCCAGGTGTTACTTGTGAGATATCAAGGAAGGCAAGAACTTGATCGTCTTCGTAAACCTTTGATGCGGGAATCTCTCCTGCGATAATTTTACAAAAAATGCAATCTGACATAAAATCTACCTCTACTGTATTGAATTTTGATATAATATAGCTACATTATACCAGATTTGGAGAAAATATGTTAGAAATTAAAAACCTGACAGGGGGCTATGTTCATGTCCCTGTCTTGAAAGATGTGTCCTTTACAGTCGAAAGTGGGCAGTTGGTCGGTTTGATTGGTTTGAATGGTGCAGGGAAATCAACGACCATCAATGAAATTATTGGACTTTTGACACCTTATAGTGGAGAAATAAACATTGACGGGCTAACCTTAGGTGCCAATCCTCGTGAATATCGTCAGCAGATTGGTTACATTCCTGAAACTCCTAGTTTGTACGAAGAATTAACTCTCAGAGAACATATCGAGACGGTTGCCATGGCCTATGGAATTGAGCAAAACCTAGCTTTTGAACGTGTAGAACCTCTTTTAAAGATGTTCCGTTTGGATCAGAAGTTAGATTGGTTTCCTGTTCATTTTTCGAAAGGGATGAAGCAGAAGGTCATGATTATCTGTGCCTTTGTTGTGGATCCGAGTCTCTTTATCGTCGATGAACCTTTCCTTGGTCTTGATCCCTTGGCAATTTCGGATTTGATTCAGCTTTTGGATCTTGAAAAGAAAAAAGGGAAGTCGATCCTCATGAGTACCCACGTTCTTGACTCTGCTGAAAAAATGTGTGATTCTTTTGTCATTCTTCATAAAGGCCAAGTGAGAGCTAAAGGGGATCTTGAAGAGCTGAGACAAGCTTTTGCTATGCCTCAAGCAAGTCTCAATGATATCTATTTGGCTTTGACCAAAGAGGAGGACCGATGAAAGACTTGTTTCTAAAGCGAAAGCAGGCTTTTCGTAAAGAGTGTGTCGGTTATCTGCGCTATGTGCTCAATGATCACTTTGTTTTGTTTTTACTGGTCTTAGTAGGTTTTCTAGCCTATCAGTATAGTCAGCTGCTCCAGCATTTTCCTGAAAATCACTTACCAATCCTAGGTTTAATTGGGATTGTCTCTGTTTTACTCTTACTTTGGGGAGGAATAGCAACCTATGTGGAAGCGCCTGATAAGCTCTTTCTCTTAGTAGCTGAAGAAGAAGTAAGGGAACATATCCAGAAGCAAAGTTTAGTTTCCTTCATCTTTTGGGTTAGTGTACAGACTCTCTTTTTGCTATTTTTTGCTCCTTTATTTTTAGCCATGGGCTTAGGCTTAGGAGTTTTTGGTATCTATGTTCTTCTGTTGGGAGTCGGGAAATATTTTTTGTTTCAGAAAAAGGCTGGCAAGTTTTTTAGTGCAAATCATCTGGACTGGGACTATGTGATTGCCCAAGAAAGTAAACGCAAGCAGTTCTTGCTTCGCTTCTTTGCCCTCTTTACCCAAGTTAAGGGAATTTCAAACAGTGTCAAGAGACGAGCTTATCTAGATTTTATCCTAAAAGCAGTCCAGAAGGTGCCGAGCAAGATTTGGCAGAACCTCTATCTTCGTTCTTATCTGCGAAATGGAGACCTCTTTGCCCTCAGTCTTCGCCTCCTCTTTCTATCTTTGCTGGCGTTGATCTTTATCGAGCAAGCTTGGATAGCCGCAGCAGTGGTGGTTTTATTTAACTATCTCTTACTCTTCCAGTTGCTGGCCCTCTATCATGCCTTTGATTATCAATATTTGACCCAACTTTTCCCGCTAGACAAGGGGCAAAAGGAAAAAGGGTTACAGGCAGTTGTCCGAGGATTGACTGGTTTTGTTTTATTGGTTCAACTGGTAGTTGGGTTGATTATCCTCCAAGAAAAACTAGCCCTTCTAGCCCTGCTTGGAGCTGGATTGGTCTTGCAAATCTTGTATCTCCCTTATCAGGTGAAACGTCAGATGCAGGACTAATACTCTTCGAAAATCTCTTCAAACCACGTCAACTTTATCTGCAACCTCAAAGCAGTGCTTTGAGCAACCTGCAGCTAGCTTCCTATTTTGCTCTTTGATTTTCATTGAGTATAACATTGCTTATATGATACTAAAAAAGAAGTTGAGTTCAATCTGTCTCAGCTTCTTTTTAGTTACTACAAGATAAGGGTTGGTCCGTAGAGACTCAACTTGGTCTTGACTTGGTCAAAATGGAAGCGGTCATAGGCTCTCCAAGCGGCGCGAGTAGGGGCATCTGGATTGAGAGCACTGAGGCCTATGAGAAGACTGGAAGTTTGGTAAAATTTTTCCAGCTCAATCAAGAATCGATTATCCACTGTATCAGCTTTCGAGAGAAAGCGGAGGATATTGTCCAGTTGCTCCTGGAAACGGACATCGTCAGCTGTTGCTTGTTTGCAGACTTGGTAAGCTTTGTTTAACTCAGTTATCAGTGTCTGAGCTCTTTTGATTGGGTCTGTTTCCGTCATGAGAATTCCTCCTTTGTGATGGTTTTAAAGTTGTTTTAAGCCTTTGTCTTTCTATAATCCTAGCCTATCACTTTTTACTCTTTTTTTACTTTCAAATCTTTAATTGTCATTGAAATTTCCTGAATGGTAATAGCGAGATTTTATGATAAAATAGTTGTAAGGTTATCATAGTTTTTTCGGAAGAACTTCGACTCTTTAGGAATTTTTAAGAACCGTTTAGGATTTGGTGAAAAATAGTTTCTAGACTTTTGGTATCCTCTCTTCAGGAGGTTTTATCCATGAACTATATCATCATCCAAAAAGAGAAAGAAATGTTCAAATTAAACATAAAGGATATCTACTACATCCAAACGCATCCAAGTAAAGCCCATACCATGCTAATTGTTACAGAAGACGCTAGCTTTGATCTGTTTCAAAATTTAAGCAAGCTTGAGAAACAATATGGGGAAACTTTAATGAGATGTCATCGAAATTGTCTGGTCAACCTTGAACGAGTAAAATCCATGGAACTTCAATCAAAGACTCTTTTTCTTGGAGAAGAAGGTCGATATGCCGTTCAGTATTCCAGACGTCGCTATAGAGAAATTCGCCAAAAATGGTTGAAACAAGGAGAGTAAGAAGATGAGAATATTTGTTTTAGAAGATGATTTTTCCCAACAAGCTAGAATTGAAACGACGATTGAAAAACTTTTGAAAAAACAGAGTATCATTCCCAGTTCTTTTGAAGTCTTTGGGAAACCAGACCAACTGCTGGCAGAGGTGCATGAGAAGGGGGCGCATCAGCTTTTCTTTTTGGACATTGAGATTCGAAACGAAGAGATGAAGGGTCTGGAAGTGGCTAGAAAGATTCGGGATCGGGATCCTTATGCCCTGATTGTCTTTGTGACGACTCACTCAGAGTTTATGCCCCTGTCCTTTCGCTACCAAGTTTCAGCTTTGGACTACATTGATAAGGCCTTGTCGGCAGAGGAGTTTGAATCTCGTATCGAGACAGCCCTCCTCTATGCCAATAGTCAAGATAGTAAAAGTCTGGCGGAAGATTGCTTTTACTTTAAATCAAAATTTGCCCAATTCCAGTATCCCTTTAAAGAGGTTTACTATCTCGAAACGTCCCCAAGACCCCATCGTGTTATTCTCTATACCAAGACAGACAGGTTGGAATTTACGGCGAGTTTAGAGGAGGTTCTCAAGCAGGAGCCACGTCTCTTGCAGTGCCATCGCTCCTTCCTCATCAATCCAACCAATGTAGTTCGTTTGGATAAGAAAGAAAAACTCCTTTTCTTTCCCAATGGCGGAAGCTGTCTAATCGCGCGTTATAAGGTCAGGGAAGTGTCTGAGGCTATCAATAACTTACACTGAGCTAGGAGAGTTTATGAATATTGCTTGGATATTATTGTATACACTTGTTACTCATGGGCTAGAAATTGTCATTTTCTTTAAGATGGATGGAATTGGTCTCACTTTTGAGAGGATTTTTAAAGCCTTTCTTTTTAAGATACTGTTGGCCTTTGTTTTTTTAATGATTGAATATATGGTAGGAGATAGTTTCCTATTTTATTTTATGGAACCCTTGTACGGTATAGGCTTGTCTTTCTTACTGTTAGGAGGGCTTCCTAAAAAACTCCTCTTCTTTTATGGTCTCTTTCCAATGATACTGATGAATATCTTTTACAGAAGTGTTTCTTACTTTGTATTTCCATTTTTTGGTCGAGAATTGGTAGATGCTATTTATGATCCTATTTTGTTACTGGTACTGATTATCGTTTACTTCATAGTTCTAGCCTTTTTGAAATGGTTGGACTATGATTTCACTAACTTGAGAAAGGAGATTCTCGATAAAGGTTTTCAAAAGTCCCTGACTAAGATTAACTGGATAATGGGTGCCTACTTTCTAGTCATGCAAAGTCTGTCTTACTTTGAATATGAACAAAGCATTCAATCGAAGACTGTTCGCCATCTCATCCTAGTGTTTTACCTCCTCTTTTTTATGGGGGTTATCAAGAAATTGGATACCTATTTGAAGGACAAACTTCATGAGAGATTGGACCAAGAGCAGGCCTTGCGCTACAGAGATATGGAGCGCTATAGTCGGCATATAGAGGAACTGTACAAGGAAGTACGGAGCTTTCGCCATGACTACACCAACCTCTTGACCAGCTTACGTCTGGGCATTGAAGAGGAGGATTTGGAGCAGATAAAAGAGGTCTACGACTCGGTCTTAAAGGATTCTAGTGAAAAATTGCAGGACAATAAATATGACCTTGGACGATTGGTGAATATTCGAGATCGTGCCCTCAAAAGTCTCCTCGCGGGAAAATTTCTAAAAGCTAGAAATCAGAACATTGTCTTTAATGTCGAAGTTCCAGAGGAGATTCAGGTCGAGGGGATGAGCTTGCTTGATTTTCTAACCATTGTGTCTATCCTTTGTGACAATGCTATCGAAGCCAGTGTAGAGGCCAGTCAGCCTCATGTTTCAATCGCTTTTATAAAAAATGGAGCACAGGAGACCTTTATCATTGAAAACTCCATCAAAGAAGAGGGTATAGATGTTTCTGAAATCTTCTCTTTTGGAGTTAGTTCTAAGGGGGAGGACCGAGGTGTTGGTCTCTATACCGTCATGAAGATTGTGGAAAGTTATCCCAATGCCAGTCTCAATACCACCTGTCAAGATCAAGTCTTTCGTCAGGTTTTGGCGGTTCATTTGCTGTCAAGTTCTGATTAGAGAATGTGTGAACAAGAGGACCTTGGCATTTTAGGTTGAAAAACACTGCTACGATTCATCCTTATCCAGCCTGACTTTTTATAATATACGAGGAAAAACAAATGAACCAGAAATCTTATTTTATAGCTTGTTCTGTACTGATCATCCTATCAAATCTTCTCATGTTTTCTCTAGTCAATGAGGGAGAAGGTACAGGAGCTAATCTGATTATAATTGTTTCAACCTGTGTCTTGCTACCAGCCTTTTTACATGCAGTTGAAAATCAGCAGATATCATTGGTTAGGGCAGAATCCTTGCTCCTCATTCAGATGGCAGTGGTTTCCTTCGTCCGTCTCATCAGCCGAATAGAGAGGACACCTGAAATCTTACATACAGGCCTCACCCTTCTAGTTTTAGCAAGCTGGGTAGCCTTTATCCTCCTAGCTATCATGAGAATGTATCAGAAAAAAGGGAAGTAAAGATGAATGCGTTTTGATTTGTTAGGTTTTATTAGGGCAAGCATATTTTCCCTGCTTGCTTTTTTCATTTTTTCTACAATTTAGGAGGTTTTGACGACCATTCATGATTTTGAGAAATTACGGTCACAAGGAGTACTATACTAGCAGTGTAAAGGATATAGCTCAACTAAAATAAAGCACACATTTAGGAGGAAATCTTATGAAGAAAAAAATACTTGTCATTTTCATCTTGTATCTAATCATGTCTCCGCTTGGGGAGAGTAATTGGTATCATTTATTTTATACAATAGCCTATCTGATTGCAGTTATGATCTATTTTGCTATCATTAAAAAGAAAGGAGTAAAGAAATGAAAACTTTTCTTGCTAAAAAACGGAACATCTTCCTTGCGAGATTGTTCCTAGGTCAGTTACCTGTACTGATCTCTACTTATTTATTTCTATCTCGTCAGTTTTTGCATTTTTCCTTGGTTTTCCAATTGCTTCTAGTGATTATCAACTTGGCTTCTATTTTGGTGATTGTTTACCTCACTAGAGAAATGAGAGTGAGACAGTTTGAAGATGATGAGTTGGTCAATCCTAGAACCAATCAACTCATGTTCATCGGATTGACAGGTTTTATGTCGATTATCGGTTTGTATAGAGGTATGACGGCGGCAGAATCCTATCAACAACTGATTGGTTATATTGCTTCTGTTCTCTGCTTAATCATCATGCTACTGCTCATTTGGGGCTTGAAGTATTATAAAAAGTAGGGGCTAATGAAGTTTTTGCAATTCAAGATGTTTCGATGATAATTCAAGATTTGGATGAAAAATTTTAAAAAACAATGATAGACTAAATTGGTAAAAGTTGCAACGGGTGTTGCTGCATTCTGTTAAAAAACGCTCTTGATTGATAAGCTGGATTTGTTAGGAAAGGAGTAAATAATTATGGATAAGAAAAAGATAGTTTCGACTATAATATGTATAGTATTTCTTGTAGTTTCAGTGGATAATTTTTTTAGAGACTTAACCCAATTAATGTTCATTTTAAATATTATTGGCTTATCTTGTTTTTCAGTGCTAACATACATTAACATAAAAGAGATGCTCTTAAATATAAGTAAATAATGCTTTGGTTTGTCCTAGAACCAATCAACTTAGAGGAAATGAGTGGTATTATGTAATGGATGCACTAGCATACTTTGTTTCGGTTTACATCTTCGTTCAGTTCAATAAAAAATGGAGAAAAAGCCACTTTGAATCTTGAACATAGAAGTTTTATAGGTCTAAAATAGATCATCAAAATAAGATGAATGGTTTAAAATAATATCTGCTAAGGATCATGTGTAAAATGCAAAATTTTTGAATCTTTATTTTAATGATTCTAGATGTGGAATTAATAGATGGAGGAATCATATGAAAAAGTATGTGTATTTTTTAGATTTATTTGCCCGAGTTGTAGTGATATTGATATCGCTTGTTCTTTGTATGAGAGTACTCATGATTTCAACAGAGCTCTGGAGACATGTTCTTGTACTGGTAAGTACCCCTGTTACGATCTATAGTCTGCTAAAACATAGACCAGGTAAGAAGAACATAAAAACCCTGTGAGAGTCCTAAAAGAAAGATCAACAATATGCAAGTAAAATATAAAAATCAAATAGTGGAAGTTTGGGAAATTGGTAAAGATACTCCTAAACCAAGTTGGGTAGAAGACGCCTTGCAAAAGAATTACATAGTATGGCTAGACAATCATGTTCGAATTTTAATGGCAGGACTTCAGTCTTCTCTTGTAACCAATCTCAAAATCGGGCTAGTCGGAACGGCAGGAGGAGGTTTTGCTGGTTATAGTATGTATGTCCTTGGCTATCCAGGAGATTATCTTGACCTCACAAATCATAGAGTGGTATCTGCCAAAGCTTTTCATCGAGACTATCAAGTTTTATAAAATGATCGTGTGGGAAAAGGATGATTGTCCTATTGAAAAGACTTGGCTACGACTAGACGGAAAACGAGTGACTAGCTAGGTACAGTTTCGAACAGTAACAAAATTAGACTACGGTGGAGAAGCATTAGCTTGTCAAAGGTTTAGTGAGAACTACAGAGACTGAATGTGGAGAATTAAATGATAATTGTTGATAGTTACGATAGCAAAGCCATTAGGGAGTTTCTATGAAAAAATATTCTATTCTTTTTAAAACTAGTGCAGTCCTTTCTTATTTATTTTTGTTTTTCGGATTGTTTTGGACAACCCAATTTTGGAGAAATTATTGGGAGTTTTCATCTTGGGTAGGAAATGTTATCTGGATTCGAAACATCATCAGTGTTCTCTTTATTGGCCTGATGGTTTGGATTTTGATCAGGTCGGGTCATGCTTATCTCTTTTGCATCCCTAGGAAAAAGTGGTTGAGCTATTCTGTTCTGACGGTGTTAGCAGCTGTCGTGCTTATCTGCTTTAACTATCTGACAGCTAAACACGTTCAGGGGACAAACGAAAGTTGGAATTTGTTTATTGTCTATAGTGAGACGAATTTTGCAGAGTTCGGTGTTTACCTAACCTTAATCGTACTAGGACCTCTGATGGAAGAATTGGTATGTAGGGGACTGCTTCAACATGCCTTCTTTAAGAATTCAAGATGGGGGCTGGATATTCTATTTCCGTCAGTTTTGTTCGCCTTACCTCATTTTTCAAGTTTTCCTAGTCTACTAGACCTTCTGGTTTATACAGCAGTTGGATGTATATTTGGTGGTTTGACACGCTATACCAAGACTATCTATCCTTCTTATTCGATTCATATTGTTAATAATATCATCGCAAACTTACCATTTTTGCTCACTTTTTTGCATAGGGTCTTAGGGTAAAAAAACCAAAGGCTTGCTTTTCGGCCATAGAGGAGGTCATCATGTATAAACACTTATTTTTCCTAAATTCAAAAACCTTAGACTGGTTGACACCCTATATTCTAGATTTGGCTTCTGATACCATTGCCTTCAATGTTTTTATGCTAACCTTTGTATCTGTGGTGGTCTTTTATTTCCTAAATCCCATGCTATCTTTAATGGTTATCTTCTTAGGTGCTGGCTATGTGGTCGGATTTTGGTTACTCAAATGGTTTGTTTTGGAAAGATTAGAGCTCAAGGATGACGTGTAGGAAGTCTGTTTGTTGAGGAGGATCGTTTTATGGCCATTTTTAATAAGTGTCATGCCTTGTGTTTTGGATTTTTAGTACTACTAATCGTAATTACAGTTCCTTATGCGATTAACCATGGGGACTTTTTTCAAAATGAATTTGCATTGATTCTTGTAAGTTTTCTTGTAACCTCGTTGAGTGTTGCTTATGCTAGACAGTTTGAAATGATTTCTTTTGGGATGTTAAGCAGGAAACAACTTTTACTTTTCATTGCAATCTTTCTTCTAAGTGTGCTTGAGACGCTGGTTTATATTCATTTCTTCGCTATTTCTTCTGGCGCAGGAGTTCAACACTTGGCGGAAGTCAGCAGAGGAATTTCCCTGTCTTTGATTTTGACTACCGCAGTTTTTGGCCCCATCCAGGAGGAACTCATTTTCAGAGGACTTCTTCAAGGTGCGGTTTTTGACAATTCTTGGTTAGGGCTTGTGCTAACTTCCTCTCTCTTTTCTTTCATGCATGGACCTTCTAATGTCCCTTCGTTTATTTTTTATCTACTTGGGGGCTTGTTACTGGGCTTTGCTTATAAAAAGAGCCAAAACCTATGGGTTTCTACTCTAGTTCATATGTTTTACAATGCTTGGCCACTCTTATTTTATTTATAAAAATCATGAAAGGTAAGTAGGAGATTGTGCTTACCTTTTTCTTTCTATAATGATAACCCAAACCACCCCAGAGGCTTTTATTTGAGAATCGGGTCTGGACTGGTTGACGAATAGCCTAAAAACTAGTAGAATAGTAAGGAAACTTTATACGGAGGAAAGAAATGGACTTGGGTGATATTGAGCTAACGCTGACCCCTATACCTGGGAAAAGCGGGAAAGCTTATATGGGAAGCTACCCTAATGGGAAGCGCGTCTTTATTAAAATGAACACCTCTCCAATCCTACCTGGTTTAGCCAAGGAACAAATCGCTCCTCAATTATTATGGACTCGCCGTTTATCGGATGGGCGTGATATGTGTGCCCAAGAATGGTTGAATGGTAAAATTTTGACCCCTTATGATATGAATCGCAAGCAGATTATCAATATTCTGAGTCGCTTGCATCGTTCGCGTCCTTTGATGACGCAATTGACTCGTTTGGGCTATTCTTTAGAAACACCTTTTGACTTGCTTCAGGCTTGGTTAAAAGATGCTCCAGAATCCTTGAAGAACAATCAATATCTAAGAATGGTAGTAGAGGATTTACGAGTAAGCTTGCCAAACTTTAGGGAAGATTATGCAACGATCGTTCATGGAGATGTACGACATAGTAATTGGATTGAGACAGAGAGCGGTCTTATTTATTTAGTGGATTGGGATTCCGTTCGTTTAACGGATCGCATGTTTGATGTAGCGCATATGCTATGTCACTATATTCCAGACTATCAGTGGAAAGAGTGGTTGACTTATTACGGTTATAAATACAACCAGACAGTCATCAGCAAACTATTTTGGTATGCTCAGTTATCCTTCTTGAGCCAGATTGCCAAATATTATACAAATGAAGATCTAGAAAATGTCAATCGGGAGATTTATGCCTTGCGCATCTTCCGTGACAAGTATGGAAAGAAGAGATGAGAGTTAGAAATCGTAAAGGGGCAACAGAATTACTAGAGGCTAATCCTCAGTATGTTGTCTTAAATCCTTTAGAAGCCAAAGGGAAATGGCGAGACCTCTTTGGAAATGACAATCCTATCCATGTTGAGGTTGGTAGTGGTAAGGGAGCCTTTGTGTCAGGAATGGCCAAGCAAAACCCTAATATCAACTATATCGGGATTGATATTCAAAAGTCTGTTTTGAGTTATGCCTTGGACAAGGTGCTTGAAGTTGGAGTACCTAATATCAAGCTCTTGTGGGTAGATGGTTCTGACTTGACTGACTACTTTGAAGATGGTGAGATTGATCGCTTGTACCTGAACTTTTCAGATCCGTGGCCTAAAAAACGCCATGAAAAGCGCCGTCTGACCTATAAGAGTTTCCTGGATACCTTCAAGCGCATCTTGCCTGAACACGGTGAGATTCATTTCAAAACGGATAACCGTGGTTTGTTTGAATATAGCCTAGTGAGTTTTTCTCAATATGGCATGAAACTCAATGGAGTTTGGTTGGATTTGCATGCCAGCGACTTTGAAGGCAATGTCATGACTGAATATGAAGAAAAATTCTCAAGTAAGGGTCAAGTTATCTATCGAGTTGAGGCTCAGTTTTAATGTGAAAAAATATATCAATTAAAAACTCTATCATAACTAAAAAGTTAGATATATAATTTTTTCAAGGGTTTAGTTCTGTATTGCATGGAGCTAAGCCCTTTTAGTTTGATGTTAGAGTTCATTCGAGATTTTGGTAAAAGTATACTTGCGACCGGATAAGTGGTATAATGAAGGAGTTATGAGAAGTAGAATAAAACCGATTGTAGTCTATCTTTTCTTTTTCCTTGTGATAGTTAGTTTGATTTTTTCCGACCATCAACATTATAGACAAGTGGTGTCGCAAGTAGAAAAAACTGAGAAAACTACTCAAACTAGTGAAGCAGAGAAGAATAAGGTTGTTGAAGATATATTAGTCACGATGACTTTGGAAGAAAAAGTAGGCCAGTTGTTCTGGGCTAGGATTCCTACTAGTCATCAGCTAGAAGACCTTCAGTCCTATCATTTTGGAGGTTATCTCTTGTTTGGACGAGATTTTCAAGGACAAACCCTAGAGGATATGAAGGCTTTGACAGATCGCTACCAAGCTGCTTCGAAGATTCCTTTATTGATTGGTTCAGATGAAGAAGGCGGAACCGTGACTCGTATCAGTTCGATTTTAGAGACTCCTTTCCAATCTCCTATGGAACTTTATCAAAAAGGTGGGATGGAGGCAATTCGTTCTGATACTAGACAGAAGGCAGAGCTGCTAAAATCTGTCGGTATCAATGCTGGACTCTTTCCAGTTGCAGATCTTGCCAGCAATCCATCAGCTTTCATCTATGATCGAACCATTGGACAAGATGCCCAAACGACTGCAAGTTATGTTGAGCAGGTTGTAGAAGAACTTGGAAAGACTAAGGTTGGGTCAACCTTGAAGCATTTTCCGGGATATGGAGATAATGGAGACAGTCATACCGACATTATCCAAGACAATCGTTTCTTGGATGAGTTAAGACAAGCAGATTTTCTACCCTTTCAAGCAGGTATAGATGCAGGTGCGGATAGTGTTTTAGTATCGCACAATATTCTATCCAAGATTGATACTGTTCCGTCATCTATCTCTCCAAAAATTAATGATATTCTTCGCAAGGAACTTCACTTCAATGGGGTTATTATGACGGATGATCTAGATATGGCAGGATTGGCTGATTTTGTCAATCAGGATGAAGCTGCCCTTCAAGCAATTTTAGCGGGTAATGATTTGATTTTAGGATCTTCGTACCAAACTCAAATTCCTTATTTATTAAAGAAAGTCTCCTCAGGAGAGCTGACAGAAGAGCGTATTGATGAGTCTGTGAGACGTATTTTACCTTGGAAATATGACTTGGGGATATTAGGGACTTTGCAGTAAAGAGGGGAGATGACTAGAAAAGGATCAGCTGCTTGGATGCGGAACAGTTGATTTGTAAGGAATTCAGATTGCTTGGTAAAGAAACTGATATCTTTCTATAAAATCGTGCAGAATTTTAAGAAAAAGCTTAAAATCAAGCCTTCTGAGTGCTTATACTTTACATAAGTAGTCAAAAGTGTTATACTGTAAGTAAGAATATGAGAAAGTGAGGCGGGGAAATATCTTCGCCTCTTGCTTATGAGGAGGTGGACGCAATCGCAACTATCGTAGAATTAGTCAGAGAAGTCGTAGAACCTGTCATTGAAGCTCCCTTTGAACTCGTGGATATCGAGTA
This sequence comes from uncultured Streptococcus sp., assembly GCA_963524795.1. Taxonomy (GTDB): domain Bacteria; phylum Bacillota; class Bacilli; order Lactobacillales; family Streptococcaceae; genus Streptococcus. The sequence goes on along the minus strand of CAURIB010000013.1, from coordinate 3,144 downwards.
CGGAAAGATTGGCAGTGACATGATTCTTAGTATTTTTGTAGATAAACCAGAGGGAATTACCTTGAACGACACAGCGGACTTGACAGAAATCATCAGTCCTGTCCTAGATACTATCAAGCCAGATCCCTTCCCAGAACAATATTTCTTAGAAATCACCAGTCCAGGCTTGGAGCGTCCTTTGAAAACCAAGGAAGCAGTCGCTGGAGCAGTTGGGAAATACATCCATGTTGGACTTTACCAAGCCATCGATAAGCAAAAGGTCTTTGAAGGAACCTTGCTAGCCTTTGAAGAGGATGAGTTGACTATGGAATATATGGACAAGACACGTAAGAAAACAGTCCAAATTCCATATAACTTGGTATCAAAAGCACGTTTAGCAGTAAAATTATAGTAAAAGAAAGGAAGCTTTTGAAGATTCAAAAGTGAATAGAAGATGAGTAAAGAAATGCTAGAGGCCTTCCGCATTTTGGAAGAAGACAAGGGAATCAAAAAAGAAGACATCATTGATGCAGTGGTGGAATCACTTCGTTCAGCCTATCGCAGACGCTATGGTCAATCAGACAGTGTAGCCATTGATTTCAACGAAAAGACAGGTGACTTTACAGTTTATACTGTTCGTGAAGTAGTTGATGAAGTATTTGATAGCCGTTTGGAAATCAGCTTAAAAGATGCCCTTGCTATTAATTCAGCCTACGAGCTTGGGGACAAGATTAAATTTGAAGAAGCACCAGGAGAGTTTGGTCGTGTAGCAGCCCAATCTGCCAAACAAACCATCATGGAAAAAATGCGCAAGCAAACACGTGCCATTACCTACAATACTTACAAAGAGCATGAACAAGAAATCATGTCAGGTACAGTGGAGCGCTTCGACAATCGCTTTATCTATGTCAACCTTGGCAGCATCGAAGCTCAATTGTCAAAACAAGACCAAATTCCTGGAGAAGTCTTTGCTTCTCACGATCGTATCGAAGTTTATGTCTACAAGGTTGAAGACAATCCTCGTGGAGTGAATGTCTTTGTAAGCCGTAGCCATCCAGAAATGATCAAACGCTTGATGGAACAAGAAATTCCAGAAGTCTATGACGGAACAGTTGAGATCATGAGCGTGGCTCGTGAAGCAGGTGATCGTACAAAGGTTGCTGTTCGTAGCCACAATCCAAACGTGGATGCGATCGGGACAATCGTCGGACGTGGTGGTGCTAACATCAAGAAAATTACTAGCAAATTCCACCCAGCTCGCTACGATGCCAAGAGCGATCGTATGGTCCCAATCGAAGAAAACATCGACGTTATTGAATGGGTAGCAGATCCAGCTGAATTTATCTACAATGCTATCGCTCCTGCAGAAGTTGACCAAGTTATCTTTGATGAAAACGACAGCAAACGTGCCTTGGTCGTTGTGCCAGATAACAAGCTTTCTCTTGCGATCGGTCGTCGTGGACAAAACGTTCGTTTGGCAGCTCATTTGACTGGCTACCGTATCGATATCAAGTCTGCAAGTGAGTTTGAAGCCATGGAAGCAGCAGAACAAGCTGACCAGGTAGAAACAGACGAATTGGTCGAAGAAGAATAAGAGCTGATCAGAGGAGGGAAGGATGAAAACTAGAAAAATCCCTTTGCGCAAGTCTGTTGTGTCCAATGAAGTGATTGATAAACGCGATTTACTCCGTATTGTCAAGAACAAAGAGGGACAGGTCTTTATCGACCCGACAGGCAAGGCTAATGGTCGTGGTGCTTATATCAAGCTAGACAATGCAGAAGCCCTTGAGGCCAAAAAGAAAAAAGTCTTTAACCGTAGCTTTAGTATGGAAGTTGAAGAGAGCTTTTATGACGAGTTGATTGCCTATGTCGATCACAAAGTGAAAAGAAGAGAGTTAGGACTTGAATAAACAAAAAATTGCCAATCTCTTGGGACTTGCTCAGAGAGCAGGGAAAATCATCTCGGGTGAAGAAATGGTCGTCAAGGCTATCCAAGACCAGAAAGTAAAACTGGTATTTCTCGCCCATGATGCTGGTCCCAACCTGACCAAGAAGATTCAGGATAAAAGTCATTATTATCAAGTAGAAGTTATTACCGTGTTTTCAACACTGGAATTAAGCATAGCAGTCGGAAAATCAAGAAAAGTTTTGGCTGTGACAGATGCTGGATTTACAAAGAAAATGAGGTCTCTTATGGAATAGAAGAGGAGGACATGATTTGTCTAAGAAAAGATTGTACGAAATCGCAAAAGAACTTGGAAAAGAAAGTAAGGAAGTTGTAGCGCGTGCAAAAGAGTTGGGCTTGGATGTGAAAAGCCACTCATCAAGTGTGGAAGAAGCTGTCGCTGCAAAAATCGCTGCCAGCTTTAAGTCTGCTGCTCCGAAAGTAGAAGCAAAACCTGCAGAACCAAAAGCAAGTACAGAAAAGAAAGCCGAAAAATCTGAGCCAGCTAAACCAGCTGTAGCTAAGGAAGAGGCAAAACCAGCAGCAGCGGTTGCCCCTAAAGAAGAGAGAGTGGCGCCAGTAAAACCGCAGAGTCGAAACTTTAAGGCTGAGCGTGAAGCACGTGCAAAAGAGCAGGCTGAACGACGCAAGCAAAATAAGGGCAATAACCGTGACCACCAACAAAATGGGAATCGTCAAAAAAATGATGACCGTAATGGTGGTAAACAAGGTCAAGGCAATCGCGACAATCGTCGCTTTAATGACCAAGCTAAGAAACAGCAAGGTCAGCAAAATCGTGGAAATGATCGCCGCAAGCAAGAGGACAAACGTCCAAATCAAGCAGGCCCACGTGTTGACTTTAAAGCCCGTGCAGCTGCTCTAAAGGCAGAACAAAATGCAGAATATGCTCGTTCAAGTGAGGAACGCTTCAAGCAAACTCAAGCAGCTAAAGAAGCCTTGGCCCAAGCAAATAAACGCAAGGAACCTGAGGAAATCTTTGAAGAAGCTGCTAAATTGGCTGAACAAGTACAGCAAGTTCAACCAGTGGTTGAAGTAGCTCCTGCAGCTAAAGAACCTGTAGTGGATACACGTCGTAAGAAACAAGCCCGACCAGACAAAGAACGTGATGATTTCGATCACGAAGAAGATGGTCCTAGAAAACAACAAAAGAATCGAAGTAGTCAAAATCAAGTGAGAAATCAAAGAAATAGTAACTGGAA
>CAURIB010000012.1:0-19948 GCA_963524795.1 uncultured Streptococcus sp. | reverse complement strand
CAAGCCTACCTGCAAAATGATTAAAAATCCACCAAAACCATGTCTTTCTATAAATGATTACCAACAAGGCTAGTAAAATCTGTACTGTTCTTCTTTTCATGATAAGACCTCTGCTTTTTTATCCATTATCAGTATATTGCAAGTTTAGTATAGCATATATTTGCCAAAAAGCTTCTTCAAATCATGAATTGTAATTGAAACGTCCTAAATTGACATAGTAATCCTTATTTCATCCAAAATATGCTATAATATAGACAAAATACGTGAAAAGGAAATACTATGATTAAATTACTTGCTCTTGATATGGATGGAACTCTACTCAACGAAGCCAAGGAAATCCCTCAGACTCATATTGATGCCATTCATAAGGCTATCGACAAAGGAGTTAAACTGGTTCTCTGTACTGGTCGACCTCTCTTTGGAGTTCTTCCCTACTACAAGAAACTAGGACTAGATTTGCAGAATGAATACGTCATCGTCAACAATGGTTGTTCTACCCACCAAACTAGTGATTGGGGACTGGTTGACTGGAGAGAACTTAGCAAATCAGACATTGAATACCTAAATGAACTTGCTGAAAAGAGTGAGGTCCAGTTGACTCTCTTTGACGAGGAACACTACTTCGTTCTCGGAGGCGAACCAAATCCTATCGTAAAATACGATGCCACACTTGTCTTTTCTGATCTGACTGAAATTTCACTAGAGGAAGCTACCAGTGGTAAATATCGCATGTTCCAGGGTATGTTCTTAGGTACAAGAGAACAAACAGATGATTTTGAACAACGATTTGCTGATGAACTTTGTCAGAGATTTAGCGGAGTTCGTTCACAACCAGTTATCTATGAAGCAATGCCACTCGGTACAACAAAGGCTTCTGCTCTTTCTCGCTTGGCTGAGATTTTGGATATCCAACCTTCTGAAATCATGGCCATGGGTGATGCCAATAACGACATTGAGATGTTGGAGTTTGCAGGGTTAGGGATTGCTATGGGAAATGCCAGCGACTACGTCAAATCTCTCGCGGACGCCATAACAACCAGTAATGAAGAAGACGGCGTTGCACGCGCTATTGAGAAATATATTTTGTAAAAAAAAAAGCAACTAGCAGTTCATTCTGAGAGTTGCTTTTTTCTGTTTAAAATAATGCTGTTAGTGCGGTTATAATCCCTAAAACAATATCTGGCTCATTAGCTGCTACCATGGGAATATCAGGTTCTTTTTCGTTTAGAAAACTTACTTCTTCTCAATCGGTGCTACACTGGCTAGGAGTTTTTTGAGGCCGACTTCTGGGAAATTGATTTTCAATTCCTGAGTAGATCCACTTCCAGAAACTTCTAGAACAGTTCCTTCGCCCCATTTCTTATGGAGGGCAATATCACCAATTGACCAACTTGTTTCACTAGAAGGCGATTTTGATCCAGTAGCAAACTGTCCAAAAGGTAGTCCTTTTGATTCAATTGATCTTGGAGCTGCGTTGCGTTTACGATCTTGTAGAGCTTGAGCTAGGCTCATGCCTTGACCAAAGGCGACACCTCCACTACTATAGGATGCTTTGAAGCTACTATTAGCAGGACGCGCCAAACCTTGATAAGTTAACAAATCTGAACTAATCTCATTGATAAAGCGTGTTGGGCGATTATAGTTCGTTCGACCAAACAGCAAGCGTGAGTTAGCATTGGTTAGATAAAGGATTTTCTCTGCGCGCGTGATACCGACATAGGCTAGACGGCGTTCCTCTTCTAGTTCATCCATGTCTTCTGCTGCACGACTAAGTGGAAAGACATTTTCTTCCATTCCAATCAAGAAGACAACTGGAAACTCGAGTCCCTTGGCCGCATGGAGCGTCATCAAGGTCACTTCCGATGTTTCCTGACTACCAGAGTCAGTATCAGCAATCAAGGCTAAGTCATTCAAGAAACGACTGAGTTTATCCAAACCTGTTTCTTCTTCTTGATTATCAGGATTGTCATCAAAATTCTTGGTAACAGATAGGAACTCTTCGATATTTTCAACCCGCGCCTTGCTTTCCAAGGTTGCCTGAGCATTAAGAATATCAACATAACCTGTTTTTTCAAGAACCGCCTCAACCAACTCTGTAATAGTTAATTGGTCCAGTTGCTCCCGTAAATCCAGTATCATATTGGCAAAATCCCAGATTGACTGGGCTGCCTTACCTTTAATCCCTGATAACATGATGTTAGCTGAAGCATCTAGCATTGACATATTTTGTAGGTTGGCAAAGTCACGGATTTTCTCTACTGTTCCTGATCCAATGCCACGTTTAGGTTCATTAATAATCCGCTCAAAACTGATATTATCACTCAAATTGGCGATGAGATTCAGATAGGCGATAATATCACGGATTTCCTTACGGCTATAGAACTTAGTTCCACCGACCATAGTATAAGGAATATTAGACTTGAGCAGAGCTTCTTCAATGGTACGAGACTGGGCATTGGTACGGTAAAGAACTGCAAAATCCTTGTGGAGGAAGTTTTGGCTTCGACCAAGTTCATCGATGGTTTTAGCAACAAAGACAGCCTCGTCTTGTTCATCATTAGCACGATAGTAGACAATCTGTTCCCCATCCGCATTTTGAGTCCAGAGATTCTTAGGACGGCGATTTTTATTGTTTTTGATGACATCATTAGCTGCTTGGAGAATGGTTTTGGTTGAGCGGTAATTTTCCTCCAATAAAACAACTTTGGCTTGAGGATAATCCTTCTCAAAATCCAAGATATTCTGCATATCAGCACCACGCCAACCGTAGATAGACTGGTCAGCATCCCCAACTACGCAGATATTTTGGAAACGAGAAGCCAAGAGTTTAACGAGTTGATACTGGGCGTGGTTGGTATCTTGATATTCATCAACATGGATGTACTGGAACTTTTGCTGGTAATAAGTCAAAACATCAGGATTTTGGTCAAAGAGCCGCAAGGTCAGCATAATCAAATCGTCAAAGTCCACTGACTCTGACTGACGAAGTTCTTTCTGATAGGCTGTATAACACTTAGCTACAATTTGCGTGTACATATCTCCTGCCTGGGAAGCATAAGCTACATCGTCAATCAGATCATTCTTAGCATTGGAAATGGTTCCCAAAATAGTCCGTTCATTCCATTTTTTAGGATCCAAGTTCAACTGCTTGAGGATGCGTTTCATGAGCGTTCGCTGCTCTCCAGGATCCACAATCGTGAAATTGCGATTGTAGCCAATATGATCCGCATCGCGACGTAGGATACGCACGCACATAGAGTGGAAGGTCGCAATCAAACAATCCTGAGTAGCTGGATTGAGTCCATAAGCACGCTCCTTCATTTCACGCGCAGCCTTATTGGTAAAGGTAATGGCCAAGATATTCCATGGGTTTACCATCTTTTCATCAATTAAGTAGGCAATACGGTGGGTTAAAACACGAGTCTTACCAGATCCCGCCCCCGCCATGATCAGCAGTGGACCTTCTGTTGTTTGGACCGCTTCAGCCTGTCGGTCATTCATTCCCTTTAATAATTCGTTCATTTTCTCTTCCTTATTCTTCAAGTCAATGTTTCTATTATATCAAAAAAGCAGAAAAATAACTTTTCTTAGAACTCTTCTGATTATTTTAGTTGGCAAGACAAGAAGAGGCTGGGACAAAAGTCCTAGCCTCTCAATTATCTTTGGATTGTCGAGCAAGACGCAGTGGTTGAGTGGGCTCTATTACGCTGATTTCATCAGCTTTTACAGCCCTACTCAACTGTGCGGAGGTGGGACGACGAAATCGAATTCTAACGAATTACCGATTTCATCTTCCCACTCTTAGTAATTATTCTATTAATCCTTTATAGACTGCAAAAGCGTCATTAGGGCTTGGGCAGAACGACGTCCTGCTTCTACGATAAACTCATCAAAGGAAACGGATGCTTCATGGTTGGCATTGTCACTCATAGCACGAATGACCAAGAAAGGTAGGTTCAAAGCATGAGCTGCTTGAGCAATAGCTGCTCCTTCCATCTCTACAGCAAGAACTTGAGGGAAGTGTTCTTTAATGACCTTGATTTTATCTTCTCCAGCCACAAAACTATCACCTGTAGCGATTAGGCCCAAGTGCCAAGTTTGTTCCAGTTTAGACAAACTCTCTTGAATCAAACTGATAAACTTTTTGTCTGATTCAAAATAAAGAGGTTGTTGCGCCATTTGACCGTAATCATAGCCAAAGGCAGTCACATCAACATCGTGATAGGCAAGCTTGTCTGCAATCACTACATCCCCTACTGCGATCCCAGTTGCCACTGCACCAGCAGATCCAGTATTAATCACTGCATCAACCTGAAAGTGATCTGCTAAGATAGCGACACTCATTGCAGACATGACTTTTCCGATACCACTCTCTACGAGTACAAGTTCAACAGAACCAACTTTACCGGTATGATAGCTATTTCCCAGAACCTTTTCTTCACGAGCGTCCTCCAAGTGTTGAAGTAAGTAAGCTAGTTCTTCAGGCATAGCTGCAATAATTCCAATTTTCATGATAGTCCCCCTAAATAAATCTCATTGCTAGAATTAACAAAATCAAGAGAATAATAACTGCAAATAGAATCTTATTCAATTTAGAATTAAAGACATTTCTCTTAGTATTTTCAATCCGACGACTTTTGTGAATAGAGGGTTCAACTTCGATAGTCAGTGTATCTTGGCTAAATCCATGATCTCTGGTTCGTGAATACCCAAAATTTTGAGAAGCAGTCGGTAAAATCTTAGTTTCCTCATCATCTAGCAAGGGAGGACCTGAGATGTCCTCTCCTCGATTGGCACGTTCAATCATTTCATCTGTTAATAAAGGTTTACCCATGGGCTCCTCCACTATTTATTTGTAATTCCCAGTACTGGATAGCCATAATGGTCTTAGCATCACAAATATCTCCAGACTGGATCAATGCTTTAGCTTGGTCAAGACTGACCTCGAGTAGCTCTAAAGTCTCATCTTCATCCTGAGGACGAGGATTTTCAACTTTTGTCAAATCGCTTGCCAAATAAAGTTTTAAACGCTCGTTACAAAATCCAATCGCAGAATAAAAATCATAAAGAAGATTTAGTTTGCCAGTATAGGCTGCTTCTTCTTCTAATTCCCGAAGTGCTGCAGCTTCTGGATCTGCATTCTCCCCAATTTCAAGCTTACCTGCAGGAATTTCATAAGAGACTTTTTCAATCGCCTTGCGATATTGTTTAACAAGAACAATCTTATTTTCTGGAGTAACTGCAAGAACGCAAACTGCCCCATTGTGGAAAATCAAATCACGTTGTGCAGTACCTTTTCCAGAAGGTAGTTCAACCTGATCTTGAACTAGCTGAAAAATAGGTCCTTTATAAATTTCTTTACGACTAAGCGTCTTTTCTTCAAATTCCATCGTTAGCTCCTATTTATTGTTAGGATGGTGAGGGAGGCGAGTTGCATATTCGTCCTTATTGACTTGACGACCTCGTCCAATAGCAATGGCATCAGCTGGAACATCCTTAGTAATGGTTGAACCTGCCCCAACAAGAGAGTTATCTCCGAGTTCTACTGGAGCAATAATGGTTGAATTTGAACCAACGAAAACATTGTTACCAATGGTTGTTTTAAACTTGTGTTGACCATCGTAATTTACAGTGATGGTTCCTGCACCGAAGTTGACATCACTACCAACTTCACAGTTTCCGATATAGGTTAAATGACCAGCCTTGGTATTTTCACCGATACTAGATCCTTTGACTTCAACAAAGTTCCCGATATGAACATCTTTTGCAAGGCTTGATCCTGGACGGATATGAGCATATGGTCCAACTGTAACTCCATCAGCAACTGAGCTTTCCTCAATCATTGAATTGGTGATTACTGCTCCTGCTCCGATGCTACTATCAACGATATAAGTTCCATTTGTCAGGATAGTTTCAGCACCAATCTTACTAGAACCTTTGAGGGTTACATTTGCTTCGATTTGAACCTCTGGAGCGATCTCAACATCAATGTCAATGTAAGTCGCTTCGGGATTCACAAAGCTAACTCCATTGACCATATGGGCTTGGTTAATGCGACGACGCATGATACCTTCAGCTGTTGCAAGGGCCACACGGTCATTTACACCTAGACTTTCATCGAAGTCTTTAAGCGTATAAGCGCCGACCTTTTCTCCTGCTTCACGGAAAATACCAATTACGTCTGTAATATAATACTCACCTTGTGCATTGTTGGTGTTGATATTTTTTAGGGCTTCAAAGAGACGAGCGTTATCAAAGACATAGGTTCCAGTATTAATTTCCTTGATTTGTTTTTCAAAATCAGTCGCATCCTTCTGCTCAACGATACGAAGCACTTCAGCATTCTCATTACGAACAATACGTCCATAACCAAATGGATTTTCAGCTTCTGCCGTAAGAATTGTAGCTACGTTCTTGTGATTTATGTGGAAATCAATCAAATTTTTAAGACTTTCGCCAGTGATTAATGGTGTATCACCAGCAATGACCAATGTTTGACCAGAAAGTCCTTCTAGAATCGGCTCAGCCATCATGACTGCGTGTCCTGTACCTAACTGTTCAGACTGTCTTACAAAATCTGTTTGACCAGCCAAGACTTGCTCCACTAGTTCTGCTTTATGGCCAACAACCGTTACTGTTCTTTCAGGGTTAATTGCGCCTACGCTACGAAAAACATGCTCAAGCATTGAAATTCCTGCAACCTTGTGCATGACTTTAGGTAGATCTGATTTCATACGGGTACCTTTACCCGCTGCTAAAATAACTGCATAATTTGCCATATTTTTCTCTTTTCTATAGAAATTCCTTTTAATTATATCATATTTTTGCTCTTTCAAACACAAAAGAAGTCAAGTGGCCTAAAACAGTGTCTTTACGGGATAATTTCGAGTATTTTTTTTTGATTTTTTTCCCCATTTACGATAAACTATAGAAGTATGAGAAAGAAAATTAATCCCGCTTTTATTTTTACTGTATTAGCACTTATCGTGGGGGTTTTGGTCCTAAATCGACCCAAGTTTGAAGACCATCCCGTCAAAACAAAGCAAAATCCAGTTCAAGTAGAAACTCAAGCTTTACATAATATCAATAAACCTATTGTTGATGTTTCTGGTTGGCAACGGCCGTCAGAGATTAATTATGACACCTTATCTCAAAATATCTCTGGTGCGATTGTTCGCGTTCATTATGGAGGTCGAGTTTCCGAAGAAAATGACGCCGCCTATAAAAATGGAGTCGATAAGGTCTATAAGGAGCATATCACAGAATTTCAAAAACGAAATATTCCAGTAGCTGTTTATGCTTATGTTGCTGGAAAAAATGTAGAAGAAATGGAAAAAGCTGCCGAAGTCTTTTATAACGCTTCTTCTCCTTATAATCCCAGCTACTATTGGTTAGATGTTGAAGAAAAAACCATGTCTGACATGAACAAGGGAGTTGAGGCTTTTCGAGCTAAACTAGCTGCACTAGGAGCTAAAAATATCGGTATCTATGTTGGTGTCTACTTTATGGAGGAGCACAGTATCAGTACTGAGAATTTCTCGGCTATCTGGATACCGTCCTATGGGACCAACTCTGGTTACTATAATAGTGCACCTAATACAGATCTTGACTATGATCTTCACCAATATACCTCTCATGGAAACCTTGGTGGATTTGAACATCATCTAGATTTGAACCTTATTTCTAATTTAAAAGATAAGGAAGAGACATTTAGAAAATTATTCTTAAAACCCTAACGACTATCACAATGAGCAAGTCAGACATTGCTTTCTGCTTGCTTTTCTTTATTTTATAGTATGGAAATACTATAAATATCTTTAAATTAATTTGAATTTTGGAGGACCTTTATGTTGTCATGGCTATCAAAAATTATTAAAGGAATTGTTATTGCTCTCGGTTTTATTTTGCCAGGAATTTCTGGTGGTGTTCTTGCCGCTATCTTGGGAATTTATGAGAGAATGATTCGTTTCCTTGCCCACCCATTTAAAAACCTAAAAGAAGATATCCTTTATTTCTTACCTGTCGCCATTGGTATGTTACTCGGAATTGGACTTTTTTCTTATCCAATTGAGTACCTCCTTGAGCATTATCAGGTTTATGTTTTATGGAGTTTTGCTGGTGCCATCATCGGAACTATTCCAAGTCTTGTCAAAGAATCTACCCGTGACTCCGAGAGAGATAAGATTGATCTCATTTGGTTTTGGGCAACCTTTATCGTTTCAGGTATTGCCCTATATGCCTTAAATTTTGTCGTCGGATCATTGTCAGCTAGTTTCCTTAACTTTACTCTTGCTGGATGCTTACTGGCACTTGGAATTTTAGTGCCAGGACTCAGCCCTTCTAATCTTCTTTTAATCCTTGGTCTATACAGTCCAATGCTAACTGGATTCAAGACCTTTGACTTGTTTGGAACCTTCCTACCAATAGGAATTGGAGCACTTGCTACTCTTGCCATTTTTTCAAAATTTATGGATTATGCTCTCCGTGTCTATCAATCTCGTGTTTACCACTTTATCATCGGAATTGTCCTTTCAAGTACAATCTTAATCCTCATTCCAAATGCCGGTAATGCTGAAAGTATCAGCTACAGTGGATTATCTCTTGTGTCTTATGTCATCATTGCCTTTTTCTTCGCTCTAGGTATTTGGTTAGGTATTTGGATGAGTCAATTGGAGGATAAATACAAATAATGGCTAAAAAAGTAAAAGTCAAAAAAACCTTGGTCCAACAAATTTTAACCAAGGCAGGGATTAATCATAAAGGAATTCAAATTAATGCCTTGGAAGGTGAGTTACCTCAAGATTACGATAAAAGTCAAATTTTCAAGACTTTAGCTCTTCTGGGAGACAAGACTGGGCCCATTATCGGTATCCTTCCTATCACTGAACACCTTTCTGAAAAGAAACTTGCAAAGATTTCTGGTAATAAGAAAGTGAGCATGATTCCACAAAAAGACCTCGAAAAGACAACAGGCTATATCCATGGCGCCAATAATCCAGTTGGAATTCGTCAAAAACATAACTACCCTATCTTTATCGATCAAAGTGCACTTGAGCTTGAAGAAATGATCGTTTCGGCAGGTGAAGTTGGTCATAGTATTATTATCAACCCCAAAGACCTTGCAAGCTTTGTTAAAGCAGACTTTGCAGATATTTTAGAAGGACAATGATCAATGAAACTATACTTTGTTCGCCACGGTAAAACTCTTTGGAATCTTGAAGGACGTTTTCAAGGGGCAAGTGGTGACTCACCACTCCTTGAGAAATCCATTGAGACCTTAAAACAATTGGGCCAGTATCTCCATGAAATTCCATTTGATGTGATTTATTCTAGTGATCTTCCTCGTGCCGTAACTTCTGCTCAGATTATCCAAAGTCAACTGAAAGATAGCTGTCCCTTACAAGAAACATCCCTTCTAAGAGAATGGCAACTTGGAAAACTTGAAGGAGCAAAATTTGCAACTTTAAAAGCAATCTATCCTGAGCAAATGAATGCCCTCCGTAGCAATTTAGCAAAGTTTGATTCGACTATGTTTGGTGCTGAGTCCGTTTATCAAACAACACAACGAACTATCAATTTTGTTAAATCACTTCAAGATCAAGATTTTGATCATGTTTTAATCGTCGGTCACGGAGCCAATCTCACAGCCAGTATTCGAACTCTTCTAGGCTATGATACTCCACTACTTAGAAAAGATGGTGGTTTAGCAAATGCTAGTGTGACTATTATCGAAACAGAAGACTTTAAAAACTTCAATCTTTTGGAATGGAACGACACTTCTTATCAGAATTAGAACTGAACTTAACAATCACTGTTAAGTTCTTTTTAGATTTTGTAGAATATCCGTGAATTTATTTGACTTTTATGATAAAATGGGAGTATCGCAAAAAAGACTCATCGTATCAAGAATTGAGTAAAAACTAGGAGGAAAAAATGTCAACAGAACATATGGAAGAACTAAATGACCAGCAGATCGTTCGCCGTGAAAAAATGGCTGCGCTCCGTGAACAAGGAATTGATCCATTCGGTAAACGCTTTGAACGCACTGCTAACTCACAAGAATTAAAAGATAAATATGCTGACCTTGACAAAGAACAACTACACGATTTAAACGAGACTGCTACTATCGCTGGACGTTTGGTAACAAAGCGTGGTAAAGGTAAGGTTGGATTTGCCCACCTTCAAGACCGCGAAGGTCAAATTCAAATCTACGTTCGTAAAGACGCTGTTGGTGAAGAAAACTACGAAATCTTTAAAAAGGCTGACTTGGGAGACTTCCTTGGTGTCGAAGGGGAAGTGATGCGTACGGATATGGGAGAACTCTCTATCAAGGCGACTCACATTACACACTTGTCTAAGGCTCTTCGTCCACTTCCAGAGAAATTCCACGGTTTAACAGACGTTGAAACAATCTACCGTAAACGTTACCTTGATTTGATTTCTAACCGCGAAAGCTTCGAACGTTTTGTTACTCGTTCAAAAATCATCTCTGAAATCCGTCGTTACCTGGACCAAAAAGGATTCCTTGAAGTTGAAACACCAGTTCTTCACAACGAAGCTGGTGGTGCTGCTGCTCGCCCATTCATCACTCACCACAATGCTCAAAACATTGACATGGTGCTTCGTATCGCGACTGAGCTTCACTTGAAACGCCTTATCGTTGGTGGTATGGAGCGTGTTTATGAAATTGGTCGTATCTTCCGTAACGAGGGAATGGATGCTACACATAATCCTGAGTTCACTTCTATCGAAGTTTACCAAGCATACGCAGACTTCCAGGATATCATGGACTTGACTGAAGGTATTATCCAACACGTTACTAGAGCCGTTAAAGGTGATAGTCCAGTTATCTATCAAGGAACTGAGATCAAGATCAACGAACCATTCAAACGTGTTCACATGGTTGATGCTATCAATGAAATTACAGGTGTCGATTTCTGGCAAGACATGACCTTCGAAGAAGCTAAAGCTATCGCTGCTGACAAGAAAGTTCCAGTTGAGAAACACTATACTGAAGTCGGTCACATTATCAATGCTTTCTTTGAAGAATTTGTTGAAGAAACGTTGATTCAACCAACCTTTATCTATGGACATCCAGTAGCTGTATCACCACTTGCTAAGAAAAATCCTGAAGATGAGCGCTTTACTGATCGTTTCGAACTCTTCATCATGACTAAAGAATACGGAAATGCCTTTACTGAGTTGAACGACCCAATCGACCAGCTTAGCCGTTTTGAAGCTCAAGCCAAAGCCAAAGAACTTGGTGACGATGAAGCGACAGGAATCGACTATGACTACATTGAAGCTCTTGAATACGGTATGCCACCAACAGGTGGTTTGGGAATCGGTATCGACCGTCTCTGCATGCTCCTCACTGATACAACTACTATCCGTGATGTGCTTCTTTTCCCAACTATGAAATAAAATACAAATCTCCTAGTCACATTCTAGGAGATTTTTTAGTATTAATATAAAAGACAAACTCAATATCGAGTTTGTCTCTAAACTTCTTATTAGAATAATCCAAGAACAGTTCCATCACTTTCAACATCCATGTTGAGAGCAGCAGGTCGTTTTGGAAGTCCAGGCATAGTCATAACGTCACCAGTAAGAGCAACGATAAAGCCTGCACCCAGTTTTGGTACCAATTCACGAATAGTAATTTCAAAGTTTTCAGGTGCTCCAAGTGCATTTGGATTATCTGAGAAACTGTATTGAGTTTTCGCCATACAGATCGGTAATTTGTCCCAACCGTTTTGTACGATTTGTGCGATTTGAGTTTGAGCTTTCTTCTCGAAGTTTACTTTGCTTCCACGGTAAATTTCCGTAACAATCTTTTCGATTTTTTCTTGTACTGAAAGGTCATTGTCATAGAGACGTTTGTAGTTAGCTGGGTTTTCGTCAATTGTTTTAACAAGAGTTTCAGCCAAAGCCACTCCTCCTTCAGCTCCATCAGCCCATACGCTAGCTAATTCAACTGGAACATCAATTGAAGCGCAAAGTTCTTTCAAGGCTGCGATTTCAGCTTCTGTATCAGATACGAACTCATTAATAGCAACAACTGCTGGAATACCGAACTTACGGATATTCTCAACGTGACGTTTCAAGTTTGCAAATCCAGCACGAACTGCTTCTACATCCTCTTCTGTCAAAGCATCCTTAGCAACACCACCATTCATTTTAAGGGCACGAAGAGTCGCTACAATAACTACTGCACTTGGAGCTGTTGGTAAGTTAGGTGTCTTGATATCTAGGAACTTCTCAGCACCAAGGTCTGCACCAAAACCTGCTTCAGTTACTGTATAATCAGCTAAGCGAAGAGCTGTTTTCGTTGCCAATACAGAGTTACAACCGTGAGCGATATTAGCAAATGGGCCACCATGTACAAAGGCAGGTGTACCATAGATTGTCTGAACCAAGTTCGGTTTGATAGCATCTTTCAAAATCAATGCCAAGGCACCCTCAACCTGTAAATCACCAACTGAAACTGGTGTGCGGTCATAACGGTAGCCGATGACGATATTAGCCAAACGACGTTTCAAATCTTCAATATCAGTTGCCAAGCAAAGAATGGCCATGATCTCTGAAGCAACAGTGATATCAAATCCGTCTTCGCGAGGAATACCATTAAGAGGTCCACCGAGTCCAACAGTTACGTGACGAAGAGCACGGTCGTTCAAGTCTACAACACGTTTCCAGAGAATACGACGTTGATCGATTCCTAGCTCATTTCCTTGGTGCAAATGATTGTCAATCAAGGCAGAGAGAGCATTGTTTGCTGTTGTAATAGCATGCATATCTCCAGTAAAGTGAAGGTTGATGTCTTCCATTGGTAATACTTGAGCATAACCACCACCTGCTGCCCCACCTTTAATCCCCATGACAGGACCAAGAGAAGGTTCGCGGATGGCAATCATAGTTTTCTTACCAATCTTATTCAAAGCATCAGCAAGACCAATGGTAATAGTTGATTTTCCTTCACCAGCAGGTGTTGGGTTGATAGCTGTAACCAGGATCAATTTACCGACTGGATTACTTTCCACTTCACGAATCTTATCAAAGCTAAGTTTAGCCTTGTACTTTCCATACAATTCCAAATCGTCTGCAGAAATCCCAAATTGGTTAACGACCTCAACAATAGGTTTTAAATCAATACTCTGCGCAATTTCAATATCTGTTTTCATAACAAACTCCTCTACCTCAAATGTATTAATTCATTATAACACAAAACAAGATTTTTAACAGACATAAAGCTTGATAACGTTCGTAAATATAGCGCCCTAAAAGGGTTTAGCGTCTACTATTTAAATTTTTATATGCCTTTATAGGTTTTAACTATAGATTAAAGTTAGGATTTCACATAATATTTTATCGCTTTCATTTTACTTACTGCTCATTTTTTTGTACAATAGTTCTATGAAAATTTTAGTTACATCTGGTGGTACAAGCGAAGCAATAGATCGAGTTCGCTCCATTACCAACCACTCTACCGGTAGACTTGGTAAAGTTATAACTGAGACTTTACTGAAGGCTGGGCATCAGGTTTGTCTGATTACTACACAACAAGCATTGAAACCAGCACCACACTCAAATTTATCCATCATTGAAATCAAAAACACTTCCGATTTACTTCGAGAGATGAAACGGATTGTTCCTGATTATCAAGTTTTGATTCATTCCATGGCAGTCTCTGACTATAGTCCTGTTTACATGACTTGTCTTGACCAAGTTCAAGCAAGCCAAGATTTAAGTGAGTTTTTGCATATGAAAAATATGGAAACAAAGATCTCCTCTAAGGATGAAGTGCAAGTCCTATTTCTCAAGAAAAATCCTAAAATTATTTCTCTTGTCAAAGAATGGAACCCAAGTATTCATCTCATCGGCTTTAAACTGCTTGTCGATGTTACCAAGGAGCATCTGATTCAAATCGCTAGAAAAAGTCTTGAAAAGAACCAAGCTGACTTGATTGTCGCTAATGATCTCACTCAGATTAATGCGAATCAGCACCTGGCTTATCTAGTAGAAGAAAAAGATTATCAGATTGCTACTAGCAAGCAAGAAATTGCTGACTTGTTAACCAAGAGCATTCAAGAACTTGATCGTTAGAAAGGAAAATTATGGCTCGTATTACACTCGCTGTTACAGGATCTATCGCTTCTTACAAGGCTGCTGATTTGGTTAGTAACTTGAAGAAACAGGGGCATTCTGTTACTGTACTTATGACCCAGGCTGCGACTGCCTTTATCCAACCTTTAACCCTTCAAGTCCTATCTCAAAATACGGTACATCTGGATGTTATGCAGGAACCGTATCCTGACAAAGTCAATCATATCGAGTTAGGCAAAGAAACAGATTTGTTTATCCTTGCCCCTGCAACCGCTAATACGATTGCAAAAGTAGCATATGGTTTTGCCGACAATATGGTAACTTCTACTGCTCTTGCCTTGCCCCACTATGTTCCAAAACTAGTGGCGCCTGCTATGAATACCAAAATGTATGACCATCCAGCAACTCAAACAAACTTAAAAACTTTAGAAACTTATGGTTATACAATTATTGCTCCAAAAGAGTCCCTACTGGCCTGTGGCGATGTAGGAAGTGGTGCTCTTGCTGATCTTGATACTATTTTACAACAGATAAAGGAAAAACTTCATGAACAAACGCTCTAATATTGCTCCGATTGCTATCTTTTTTGCCAGCATGATTGTCATTCATTTGCTGAGCTCTATTGTATTTAATGTCTTGCCATTTCCAATTAAACCAACCATTGTCCATATCCCGGTCATCATTGCTAGTATCATCTACGGACCACGGATTGGGGCTATCTTAGGTTTCTTGATGGGAATGATTAGCTTGACTGTCAATACGATCACTATTCTCCCAACTAGCTACCTCTTCTCTCCTTTTGTACCAAATGGGAATCTAGCTTCACTTGCTATTGCTATTATTCCTCGTATCTTAATCGGTTTGACACCATACTTTGTCTATAAACTCCTCAGAAACAAGGCGGGGCTTATCTTCGCGGGAGCACTCGGTTCCCTCACTAATACTGTATTTGTACTAGGCGGTATCTTCTTCCTCTTTGGAAATGTTTTTGATGGAAATATCCAGAAACTATTAGCTACTGTTATCTCAACAAACTCTATCGCAGAACTGATTATCTCAGCAATACTTACCCTAGTTATTGTTCAGAGACTTGAAAAAATCAAAAAATAAGAGGTCGGGAAAATCCCGACCTCGATTTTTATTATGTGACTATTAGTCCGTCTCGCTCCGTTAGGTGCGAGACAAATAAACCACCCGCTATGCGGGTGCGCGTCGAAGGTTATACCAAAAAAACTCCAAACGCGATACAATAAAGGTGTTCAAGCCAATTGTAAAGCGAAAGGAGAAAAATATGGCACAAAAGGCACATAGTTTATCACACACAAAGTGGCACTGTAAGTATCACATTGTGTTCACCCCTAAGTATAGACGAAAAGTCATCTATAATCAATATCGGAGTAGTTTAGGTGAAATATTTCATCGCTTGTGTAGTTATAAAGGTGTTGAAATTATCGAAGGACACTTGATGCCAGATCATGTACATATGTTAGTAAGTATTCCACCGAGGATAAGTGTTTCAAGTTTTATGGGATATTTAAAAGGTAAGAGTGCACTCATGATGTTTGACAAACACGCCAATTTGAAATATAAGTTTGGAAATCGGCATTTCTGGGCGGAAGGTTATTATGTGAGTACAGTAGGGCTTAATGAAGCCACGATAAGGAAATACATACAAGATCAGGAAAAGCATGATATAGCACTAGATAAATTAAGTGTGAAAGAATATGAGGATCCCTTTAGGGACAGTAGTAAGTAATACTCACGCCTCTTTAAGAGGCAAGTGACGAGTCAAGAGCAATGAGGCTTGAACAACGTGAAAGCCAGCGTCTTTAGGCGCTGGCTGGTAAGTTGGGCTTATAGCCCTGGTACAAACCACCCGTTTGACGGGTGGTTATGATTTGCGCTGAAACTCTGCTCCAGCATTTAGTGAATCTTAAAGAGTCAAAAAATCCTTTGAAACAATACTTTTCTCTATCTAAAAGCATGATTGTAAAGATTCACGGATATGAGAAAAAGGTTCAATCTTGATAAAATCTTTACTTTCCCACAGTCTTTTATCTAATTATTATTGGGCTAGACGTGCTTCTTCTAAAATCTTTTCAATTTTTGTCGTCAGCAAATCAATCGCTACAGTATTGGTTACTCCTTCTGGAATAACGATATCTGCATAACGCTTTGTTGGCTCAATAAATTGATGATACATGGGTTTTACCACACCAAGATACTGGTCAATAACGCTATCCAGGCTACGACCACGTTCTTCCATATCACGTTTAATACGGCGAATGATACGAACATCATCATCTGTATCTACGAAAATCTTGATATCCATCAAATCACGAAGTCGTTTGTCCTCCAAAACCAAGATTCCTTCTACGATAAAGACATCCTGAGGTTCTTGACGATAAGTTTTAGAACTTCTGGTATGGGCAGCATAATCATAGGTAGGAATATCAACTGGACGACCTGCCAACAACTCTTTGATTTGCTCAATCATCAAATCAGTATCAAAAGCAAAAGGATGGTCATAGTTGGTCTTAATACGCTCTTCAAAGGTTAAATGAGATTGATCTTTATAGTAGGAATCATGCTCAATCATAGAGATTTTTTCATTTGGAAAATGCGACAAGATTGCTTTAGATACGCTTGTCTTTCCTCCTCCAGATCCACCTGTTACTCCGATAATGATTGGTCTATTTTGCATTGTAGCCTCCTTGTTTTTTCCCTTGTCTATTTTACCATATTTTTGATAAATTTTACAGATGGAGTTTTCTACAAAATAGAAGAAAAAATCCTCATAGCTAGAAGCTACAAGGATTTGTAATTGATTAATCGAAGTTAACGTATTCTTTAGAAAGTTCAAGAACTTCTTCCATTGTTGAACATTCAGTAAGAGCACGGTTAGCGTATTCTTGCATTTTAGCAGTGTCAAGTTTCTTCATCAAGCTACGTGTACGAAGTACAGATGTTGCTGACATAGAGAACTCATCTAAGCCCATTCCGACAAGAAGTGGAACAGCTGTTTGGTCACCAGCCATTTCACCACACATACCAGCCCATTTACCTTCAGCGTGAGCTGCTTTGATAACGTTGTTGATCAAACGAAGGATTGATGGGTTGTATGGTTGGTAAAGGTATGAAACTTGTTCGTTCATACGGTCTGCCGCCATTGTGTATTGGATCAAATCGTTTGTACCAATTGAGAAGAAATCAACTTCTTTTGCAAATTGGTCTGCAAGCATAGCTGCTGCAGGAATTTCGATCATGATACCAACTTGGATGTCATCCGCAACTGCAACACCTTCAGCAAGAAGGTTAGCTTTTTCTTCATCGAAGACTGCTTTAGCTGCACGAAATTCTTTCAAAAGTGCAACCATTGGGAACATGATACGCAATTGACCGTGTACAGAAGCACGAAGAAGAGCACGGATTTGAGTGCGGAACATTGCATCTCCAGTTTCAGAGATAGAGATACGAAGAGCACGGAATCCAAGGAATGGGTTCATTTCATGAGGCATATCAAAGTAAGGAAGTTCCTTGTCACCACCGATATCCATTGTACGGACAACAACTGGTTTACCGTTCATTCCTTCAAGAACAGCCTTGTATGCTTCGTACTGTTCGTCTTCAGTTGGGAAGTCTTGAGAATCCATGTACAAGAACTCTGTACGGTAAAGACCTACAGCTTCTGCACCGTTTTCGTTAACACCTTCAACGTCTTTTGGAGTACCAATGTTGGCAGCCAATTCGAAGTGTTTACCATCAGCAGTAACAGTTTGAGCATCCTTCAAAAGTGCCCATTCAGCTTTTTGTTGAGCGTAAGCTTCACCAGCTACTTTAAACTCAGCTGCTTGTTCTTCAGTAGGGTTGATAATCACTTCACCTGTAATACCATTAACGGCAAGTAGGTCACCATCTTTAACGATTTCAGTGATGTTGTTTGTACCCAAAACTGCAGCGATTTCAAGTGTACGAGCCATGATAGCTGAGTGACTTGTACGACCACCAATGTTTGTTACAAAAGCTTTTACAAAGTTTTTGTCCAATTGAGCTGTATCAGATGGAGTCAAGTCGTGAGCAATCACGATCACTTCTTCATTGATAGAAGCTGGGTTTGGCAATTTTTTACCAAGGAGATTAGCCAATACACGTTTTGTTACGTCGCGGATATCCGCTGCACGTTCTTGCATGTATGGGTTATCTTCCATGCCTTCAAAGATTGTGATAAACATATCTGTAACTTCTTTCAGACCTGCTTCTGCATTCACTTTCTTAGCACGGATAGTTTCTTTGATTTGACCGATCAATTCAGGGTCAGCAAGAACCATCAAGTGAGCGTCAAATACTTGTGCCGCTTCTTCACCAAGCGTACCTACAGCCTTCTCGCGGATAAGAGAAAGCTCGTTTTGAGAAGCTTCAAGAGCAACATCCAAACGAGCCTCTTCTGCATTTGTATCTTCGACTGTAACAGTCTCGAATGATAAATCCGGTTGAACGAGTAGATATGCTTTTGCAACTGCAACACCGTCAGATGCTGCGATTCCTTTAAGCATTTCTGTCATTTCCTTATGCCAATCCTTCTTTTTCCATTGTTTCTGAGATTGCAGCGATAGCGTCATCAGCGTCTGCACCTTCAGCAGTGATTGTAACGTCAGCACCTTGACCAACACCAAGACTCATTACACCCATGATAGATTTAAGGTTAACTGATTTACCTTTATACTCAAGAGTGATATCTGAAGCAAATTTGCTAGCAGTTTGTACCAACAATGTTGCTGGACGTGCGTGGATACCTGTTTCTGCCACTACGTGGAAATCTTTAGAAGCCATAGTTTGACTCTCCTTTAATAGTTTTCTTGTTGGGTTATATCTGATAACCCTTACAATTTAGTATTATATCACCTTCATTGATATTTTTCAAGTGTTTTATGGACTTTCTTCAATTTCCTTTCAGATAACTTGCAGAAAATCTTCTATATTATTTAGCAAAACACAGTATGTAGTTTTGGTGAAAATCCTAATCATTGAAATAATGCTTTTTCGCTAGTTGCTTTCAAAACCCACACTATATATTGTGTTTGTAGGTAAAATCAGTAAAACAATTACACAAGATTTAGTTTTAGAAAGTTGACAAAGTTTTTTTTTCTGATATACTAAGAAAGTAATAATTTTTTAAAGAGGAGTTACAGAAATGGTAACCGTATATTCTAAAAACAACTGTGTCCAATGTAAAATGACCAAACGCTTTTTGGACAGTAATAATGTTGAATATAAAGAAATCAATCTTGATGAACAGCCTGAATACATTGATCAAGTAAAAGAGCTTGGCTTTAGTGCCGCTCCTATCATTCAGACACCAACAGAAGTTTTCTCTGGTTTCCAACCAGGTAAACTCAAACAACTTGCTTAAGAATCAAGACAAAAGCTTCTATGTCTATCTTAGAAGCCTTTCTTTTGTAATTAGATAAAGGATTTTTTATGGGATTAAAACAACTTGAAGATGTGACTTACTTCCGTCTTAACAACGAAATTAACCGTCCTGTGAATGGACAAATCATGCTTCACAAAGACAAGGAAGCTCTTGAAGCCTTCTTTAAAGAAAATGTTGTACCTAATACAATGGTTTTTCATTCAATTACGGATAAAATTAATTTCCTTATTGAACATAACTATATTGAAACAGCATTTATCAAGAAATACCGTCCAGAATTTTTGGAAGAACTATCTGAATTTATCAAAGACCAAAACTTCCAATTTAAGTCTTTCATGGCTGCCTATAAATTCTATAATCAATATGCCTTGAAAACTAATGACGGAGAGTACTATCTTGAGAGCATGGAAG
>CAURIB010000011.1:0-20010 GCA_963524795.1 uncultured Streptococcus sp. | reverse complement strand
GGTGAAAAGACCTTCGGTGAATTGGCTCAAGAACAATTGGTAACATACGGAGACCAGTGGAAGGATGTAGCTTTGACAGATGGTAAAGATACCCTTTACAATCCAACAAAAGCAAAAGCTGCCTTTGAAAAAGCAAAATCAGAATTGCAAGCTAAAGGTGTAACCTTCCCAATCCATTTGGATATTCCAGTTGAGCAGACGGATGTCATTGCTGTACAGCAAACCAACTCTCTTAAACAATCTATCGAATCAGCTCTTGGAACTGAAAATGTCGTGATCGACGTTCTTCAAATGACTGATAATGAAAAGATGAGCATTACTTCTCAAGCTAAAGTTCCTTCTCAAAAGGACTATGACTTGAACGGAACTGGTTGGGGGCCAGACTATCAAGACCCAGCGACCTACCTCAATATCCTAGATGCTAAGAAGGGTTCTGCCCTTAAACACTTGGGTATCACAAAAGGAAAAGATCCAGAAGTCATGGCTCAAGTTGGACTTGATGAGTACAAGAAACTCTTGGATGATGCAGCATCTGAAACAACAGACCTCAACAAACGCTATGAAAAATACGCTAAAGCACAAGCTTGGGTATCTGATAGCTCACTCCTCATTCCTGTAGCGTCTTCAGGTGGTTCTCCGACCGTGAGCCGTACAGTGCCATTTACAAAAGCTTATTCACAAGTTGGTATCAAAGGCGATCCATTTGTATTCAAAGGTTTGGAATTGCAAAATGATATTGTAACCACTAAAGAATACGAAGAAGCTCTCAAGAAATGGCAAAAAGAGAAAATTGAAACAAATGCCAAATACCAAAAAGAGCTAGCTAACCACGTTAAATAGCCTTCATAAAATATAGAAACAGAGAATGCCTGTCAAATGCGACGGGGTTCTTTGTTTTTTTATGGTTTGAAAGCGCTAAAAATTAAATAACTTTACTTTTGGGACAAAATTTGTTAAAATATATACATGTTATAAAACCTAACATATAAGGAGAAAGTAAATCATGGGCATGAAAAAACGCTTATTAGGAGCAGGTTTGACTCTTGCTGCAGCTATCTTGCTAACGGCTTGTGGCCAGTCTGCGTCAGATGACAAAACCTATTCTTCAACCTTTGGGGCTGACCCAACAACATTTAACTACCTTTTGGACTATTCAGGTGACAATACCAATGTTATCACCAACTTGGTAGATGGTCTTTTAGAAAATGACAACTACGGAAATCTCGTTCCGGCTCTTGCAGAAGATTGGAATGTTTCAAAGGATGGTTTGACCTATACTTACAAACTTCGCCAAGATGCCAAGTGGTTCACGGCTGATGGGGAGGAATATGCACCTATCAAAGCTCAAGACTTTGTGACAGGTGTTAAATACGCTGCTGATAATAAGAGTCAAGCGCTGGATTTGATTCAAAACTCAATCAAAGGTTTGGATGATTATGTGACAGGCACAAATTCAGATTTTTCAAATGTCGGTGTCAAAGCCTTGGATGACTATACTGTCCAATATACCTTGACACGTCCAGAACCATTCTGGAACTCTAAAACAACCAATAGTATCCTCTTTCCAGTCAATGAAGAGTTCTTGACTTCTAAAGATAAAGCATTTGGAGAGTTAAAACCAGATAGTATTCTCTATAGCGGTCCATACTTGCTAAAAGAATTTACATCTAAATCATCGCTTGAGTATATGAAAAATCCTCATTACTATGATCAAGAAAAAGTGACCATCGAAAGAGTTAAGTTGGCATATGTTGACGGTTCTGACCAAGATATGACGATTCGTAACTTTGAAAGTGGAGCTTACTCATCTGCAGGTGTCTACCCAAATAGTTCAAACTTTGCTAAGACAAAGGAAAAATACAAGGACAATATCGTCTATAGCTTGCAAGGTGCAACTTCTTGGTACTATAACTTTAACGTTAATCGTCAGTCTTATAATTTCACAGCTAAGACCAGCGATGAACAAAAACAAGCTACTCAGGCTGCTGTTTCAAATAAAAACTTCCGTCAAGCTATCAACTTCGCCCTTGATCGTACGTCTTACTCAGCTCAGTCTAATGGAGAAGATGCTGCAAAAAACACTCTTCGTAACACCCTTGTACCACCAACTTTCGTACAAGTAGGTGATAAGACTTTTGGTGAGACAGTTGCATCTAAGTTGGTTAACTATGGTACACAATGGACAAACATGA
This sequence comes from uncultured Streptococcus sp., assembly GCA_963524795.1. GTDB lineage: Bacteria > Bacillota > Bacilli > Lactobacillales > Streptococcaceae > Streptococcus. The sequence goes on along the minus strand of CAURIB010000011.1, from coordinate 17,818 downwards.
ATCTTGAAGATGCCCAAGATGGTTACTTCAATAAAGAGAAAGCGCAAGCTCAATTTGCAGAAGCTAAAAAAGAACTAGAAGCTCAAGGTGTAACCTTCCCGATTCATTTGGACTTGCCAGTGGATCAGGTCAATAAAACCTTGCTTCCTAAGCTTTATTCGCTTAAACAATCTATCGAATCAACTCTTGGAGCTGAAAATGTAGTGATTGATGTAGTTCTAATTTCAACAGAAGACTACGCCAATGCGACTTTCCAAGCACCGACGACAGCTGATCATGACTATGATTTGAACTTGGATGGGTGGTCAGCGGACTATCAAGATCCATCAACTTACCTAAATCCTTTCAACGCAGAAGATGGTTTCTATCTCAAGATTTTGGGACTTGACCCAAGTAAGGATGCAGCTAAGATTGCAAGTCTTGGATTGGATCAATACACTCAGAAACTGAAAGCGGCTGATGCAGAAAGCGCAGATGTAGCCAAACGCTATGAAAACTATGCAGATGCGCAAGCTTGGTTGATTGACAGTTCTCTTCTTATCCCTGTGAATTCAGATGGTGGTGGAGCTTCAGTGACCCGTGTGACACCATTTACACGAGCATACTCGCTTGTCGGAATCAAGGGTACTGGAAGTAACTACAAGTACATGAGATTGCAGAAAGATGTGGTTACCATTGCCCAGTTTGACGAAGCTAAAGCCAAATGGGAACAAGAACGTAAAAAAGCAGTCGAACAGAGTCAAAAAGAGCTTGAAAATCACGTCAAATAAGATAAAAAGAGGCCGGGATCAAATCCTAGCCTTTTTTGCATGGAATGAGTCTCTAAATTGGCAATTACTAGTTTTGGGGCTTTTTGACCTTTCAAAAGTTATTTTAGCTTTTCTCTAGCTAGAGCATTCAGAAATCCAGAAGATTATTGGGGGATTGCAGGTATGGAACTGTGACATCAAGACCTCGCTACCGATTTCTGTAGTCCATACTATTTTATCAAAAGTCGCATTAAAAAAACTTAATTTTCTAAATATAATATTTTTGTTTCCAAGGAAAAAGAAAACGGTTGCGTTCTGGAAGTTAATAGCATTCATGGATGTTTTATGATATAATAAGAATAAAATATTTTGTAGAGGTGTAAGGTGGGGCGACGTTTGAAAAAGACTAAAGCAGGTAAAATTCATCAAAATATCAATATATTGCTAATGATAGTATATGTAATCATTGCTTGTTTTTTGCTGTTTTTAATGTTCAGATATCATATTTTGGCTGTTAATTATGTCAACTTTCTTCTAGCCTTTATGATGGCTTTGATAGGGATAGTAGCCATGGTTTTGATTTTAAATAAAAAAGCCAAGGTTTTTACTCTGATGTTACTCTTGATATCTATTGTGACTAGTTCATTAGCCTTGTTTGGGGTTCAACAGTTCATTAGTTTGGCCAATCAATTAAATGCGACATCCAACTATTCTAGTTATTCTATCAGTGTTGCTGTCTTGGCAGATAGTGAAATTGGCAATGTGTCACAACTATCCAAGGTGACAGCTCCAACTGGGACAGATTCCGAAAATATCCAAAAATTGTTAGATGATATTAAAGTAAGTCAGAGTAAAGAATTGTCTGTTGAGGAAAGCTCTTCATATCTTGCGGCCTATAAGAGCCTCTTGGAGGGAGACTCTAAGGCAATTGTCTTGAATAGTGTTTTTGAAAACCTGATTGAACAAGAATATCCTGATCATGCCAAGAAGATTAAAAAGATCTACACTAAGGAATTAACCAAGACTGTTGAGGCGCCTAAGGTTTCTCAAAACAAGGCCTTTAACCTTTACATTAGTGGGATTGATACTTATGGACCGATCAGCTCAGTGTCACGTTCGGATGTCAATATCATCATGACTGTCAATCAAGAGACTAAGAAAATTCTCTTGACAACGACTCCTCGTGATGCCTATGTTCCAATCGCAGATGGTGGGAATAACCAAAATGATAAGCTGACTCATGCAGGTATTTATGGTGTGGATGCTTCCATTCATACCTTAGAAAATCTCTATGGTATTGAGCTGAATTACTATGCACGACTTAATTTCACTTCTTTCTTAAAATTAATTGATTTGTTAGGTGGTGTAGATGTTTATAACGACCAAGAATTCACAGCTCATACAAATGGTAAATACTATGGAGTAGGAAATATTCACTTAGATTCAGAATTAGCCTTAGGGTTTGTTCGGGAGCGTTATTCATTAACTAATGGTGATGGTGATCGTGGACGAAATCAGCAAAAAGTTATTTCTGCTATAATTCAAAAACTAACTTCAACAGAAGCTTTGAAGAATTTTGATGCTATTATGCAAAGCTTACAAGATTCTGTTCAAACAAATATGCCACCTGAAACAATGATGAGCTTGGTAAATACTCAATTGGAAAGCGGCGGTAAATATACTGTCATCACTAGAGATTTAAAAGGGACTGGCCGTATGGGTCTCCCTTCCTATGCCATGCCGGATAGTAGTCTTTATATGTTAGAAGTGGATTCTAATAGTTTGGAAACTTTAAAAACAGAGATAAAAGATATCATGGAAGGAAGATAAGATGATTGATATCCATTCACACATAGTTTTTGATGTAGACGATGGGCCTCAAGATTGGGCAGAAAGCAAAGCCCTTCTCGAAGAAGCCTACGCTCAAGGAGTTCGTACGATCGTTTCGACATCACACCGTCGAAAGGGGATGTTCGAAACTCCGGAGGATGAAATTGCAAAGAATTTTAAAGTTGTCAAGGAACTAGCTAAGGAGATTGCACCTGACTTAAGGATTTTGTATGGAGCTGAAATCTATTACACGAGTGATATTCTAGATAAATTGGAGAACAATCTCATTCCTAAATTGAATGACACTCGCTATGCCTTAATTGAATTTAGTATGAATACGCCTTATCGTGCAATCCATAATGCACTAACCAATGTGCTCATGCTAGGAATAACTCCAGTAATAGCTCATATAGAACGCTACGATGCTTTGGAAAATAACGAAAAAAGGGTTAAAGAACTCATTAATATGGGTTGCTATACACAAGTCAATAGTTCAAGTATCCTTAAACCAAAACTTTTTGGAGATACCTATAAATTCATGAAAAAACGTGCTCGCTATTTCTTGGAGAAAGACTTGGTTCATATAGTTGCTAGTGATATGCACAATTTGGATAGTCGTCCACCTTATATGAAAGAAGCCTACGAAATCGTAAGTAAAAAGTATGGATTAGATAAAGCTAGAGAACTCTTTATACTAAATCCCGAAAAAATCATAAAAGATCAAATTATTTAGGAGTTATGATGAAAGAAAAAGATAAAATCGAAATTGATGTTTTACAAATGTTGAAAGTACTATGGAAACGTAAATTGATTATAGTATTAGCGGCTATTATCACAGGAGGAATTGCCTTTGGCTATAGTTCCTTTGTTGTGAAACCTGAATATACAAGTACAACCCGTATCTATGTGGTAAATCGTAACCAAGGTGATAAGCCTGGCTTGACCAACCAAGACCTTCAAGCGGGTTCATATTTAGTAAAGGACTACCGTGAAATCATCCTTTCTCAAGATGTCCTTGAAAAAGTTGTTGCAGAACAAAATTTAAACATTGATGCAAAAACTCTTGCTAGAAAAGTTCGGGTGACAGTTCCGGCTGATACTCGTATTGTGTCAATTTCTGTTCGAGATGGTGTGCCTGAGGAGGCTAGTCGTATTGCTAATGCTCTCCGTGAGGTTGCTGCTGAGAAAATCATCGCCGTGACTCGTGTATCAGATGTAACGACCTTAGAAGAAGCACGCCCTGCTTTGTCGCCATCATCTCCAAATATTCGCCGAAACACAATCTTAGGAGTTGGTGCAGGAGCTGGACTTGTTATCTTCGTAGTTCTCTTGGTTGAATTGTTGGATGATCGCGTGAAACGTCCAGAAGATATTGAAGAAATTATGCATATCTCACTTCTAGGAGTGATTCCAAATCTTGAAAAATTAAAGTAAGGTGAAAAAATGGCAAAGTTAGTATTAACAGAACAACGTTTAGGGTATGTGAAAAAAGCTGAAGAGTATTATAATGCTCTTCGTACCAATATCCAGCTTAGTGGAGATAAGTTGAAGGTTATTGCACTTTCTTCTGTAAGGCCAGGTGAAGGAAAATCTACTACTTCAACAAATATTGCTTGGGCTTTTGCACGAGCAGGGTACAAAACACTCTTGATTGATGCCGATATTCGTAATTCGGTTATGTCAGGTGTCTTTAAATCTACTGAAAAAATCACAGGTTTAACTGACTATTTGTCTGGCTCAAAAGATTTGTCTCAAGGTTTGTGTGAAACAAATGTGGAAAATTTGTATGTCATTCAATCAGGAGCAATCTCTCCCAATCCAACAGCTCTTCTTCAAAGCGAAAAATTCGAGACTATGATTGAAACTTTGCGAAAATATTTTGATTATATTATCGTAGACACTGCACCAATCGGAGTGGTTATTGATGCTGCAATCGTTGCTCAAAAGTGTGATGCTTCTATCCTTGTAACTGAAGCTGGTGCTACGAAACGTAGAGAAGTTGATAGAGCTAAACAGCAGTTAGAACAAACAGGAACACCGTTCTTAGGAGTTATTTTAAACAAATTTAACATTCAGCTCGAAAAATATGGATCGTACGGAGTTTACGGAAATTATGGTGCATATGGAACTAAGTAAGTGACGGGTGAAAAATTATTTTAATCAGATTATTATGAAAAGAAGGTGGAGTTTAAATGAAAATAAGCGAGGGATTATACAGGAGTTTTAAACAGCTTGCGGACTTCTTTATTGGATTGATTGGAACAGTTTTACTAGTCTTGCCGAGTTATTTAATCATTTTTGTTATTTATAAAACAAAAGGATACAAGGGAAGTATTTTCTTTACTCAATATAGAGTGGGACTAAATGGAAGGAAGTTCAAAATCATTAAATTTCGCTCAATGGTTGAAAATGCTGAAGAGATTCTAGTCGCAAATAAGAAACTACACCAAAAATACATTGAAAATAGTTATAAGTTACCTCCCAATGAAGATCCGCGCTTAACTATTATTGGAGATTTTATCAGAAAAACAAGTATTGATGAGTTTCCACAGTTTATAAACGTTTTACGAGGAGAGATGAGTTTTATTGGTCCTAGGCCAATTCTTGATAAGGAATTAAAAGAATATACCGAGGATGAGCAGAAGATATTGCTCTCGGTGAAACCAGGTATAACTGGAATGTGGCAAGTTTCTGGGAGAAGTGACGTTTATTATCCTGAACGATGCGAGATGGAATTGTACTATCCTAGAAATCAATCTTTTAAATTAGATGTCAAAATATTCTTATTAACAATCAAACAAGTTTTAACGAGAAAAGGGGCTCATTAATTAGGAACTATGATTTGTATAAAATTGATAGTCTGTTGGTGAGTTTTAACTAAAAACTGAATAAGATCAAATGCTGGTGGTAGTGTATTAGAAGTGGGAATAGAAGCTCTACCAGTTAAAGGGATACGGTGGTTTTTAGTCTCTGTATCAAACGGATTGAAAAGAGTAAATTAAAACACATGAAAATAGTTGACTAGTTTCTTATGTGGATTCGGTGGAACTTGGATGCAAGTGTTTGATTCTTTTTTATCTAAAACAGTTAAATCTAAATGAAGGGGGTTAGAATGACAAAGAATTATAAAATTATTGTGGCAACACATAAGCAATTTATGATGCCTGCTGATGCGGAACTTTACCTACCTATCCATGTTGGTAGTGAAGGAAAAGAAGACTTAGGGTACCAATGTGATAATGAAGGGGACAATATTTCCAAATTGAATCCCTATTATTGTGAGTTGACAGGACTTTATTGGGCGTGGAAAAACTTGGAATGTGATTATCTTGGTTTGGTCCATTATCGTCGCTATTTTACAACCGGACGTCAATCATATAGTGAAGATATCGACATGAATAACATAATTTTATCCAAATCAGAAATTGAAAAATTACTGTTAGATTATGATATCCTTGTCCCCAAAAAAAGAAAATACTATATCGAAACTCTGTACTCTCATTATGCGCATACGCACGATGCAAAACACCTGGATGTGACCCGTCAAATCGTTAGTGAGTTAAGACCGGAATCTTTAGAGTCATTTGATAAGGTTATGAAACAACGTAGTGGTTATATGTTCAACATGTTTATCATGTCCAAAGAAAATGTCGATGCATACTGTGAGTGGCTGTTTCCGATTGTTGATGAACTTTATAGACGAATAGACATAGAAGGGTATTCTGCTTTTGACGCTAGATTATTTGGTCGTGTCAGCGAACGATTGTTTAATGTTTGGTTGGCTAATCAAGATTTTCGGATAAAAGAAATCCCTTTTATTTACATGGAGAAGATTAATTTGATTCAAAAAGGGAAATCCTTTTTACAAGCTAAATTCTTTGGGAAAAAATACGGACAGAGTTTTTAGATAGGAATATAAATAGGAATGAAAATAGTAATAAAGATAAAGTCTTTACCAGAAACTTTAGCTCTTGTTGCGTTAGGGATGTTTTTAATTGCTTCGATATTAGATGTAACTTTCTATGTACAATACATGCCTAGAGTATTTTATAAAGTGGTTGTGGCTATTGCTCTTTTCCTTTTGCTAATAAAAGAGTCATTTAAAGGAAAGTATGAATATAAAACGCTAATAGGATTAATTACTACAATTTTAATTTACTTTATTATAGGAAGAGTGAGCAGTATCACTTCTAATATTGCAGTAGGCCTATTTTTTATATATGCTCTACGCGATATTCCATTTAAAAATGTAGCGAAAACTTCACTAATCATAAGTGTGTTTTTGTTGTCTATTGTTATAATAGGAGCAAAAACGGGAGTTATACTTAATTATTTAGAGGTTTCTGGAGCTAGGGTTCGTAGTTACTTAGGTTTCAGATATGCTTTATTCCCATCGATATTACTAATGAATATAGTTTCTATTGTATTCTATTTGAAACAAGATAGAATACAATATTGGCAGTGGTTGTTGCTTGCTTTTTCTGCTATTTGGGTTTATGATCAAACGGACTCTCGTTTGACATTTTATAGTTCTTGTATATTATTGATATTCAATTTATTAATAAAGTGGATTCCTAATCTTTGCTCTAAGTTAGGATATGTGTTTAAGGCTTTTAAACTTACCTTTATTGTAAATGCTATCATTAGTTTTTGGGTTGCTACGACCTATCTAAATTCAACTAATTCTTTTGTCAATAATTTTCTTTTTAAATTAAACAGTATGTTAGGTGGTCGTCTTTACTTAGCCAATAAGTCTCTGCAACTTTATGGTTTTGGATTGCTAGGACGGCCAGTTGAATGGTACGGTAACGGTCTGACTGTTGAGGGAGTAAGAAATTCCCTAACATATCTTTATGTGGACAATTTGTATATCCAAATTTTACAAAAATACGGTTTACTAATTTTAGCATTGATGGTCTCGCTCCTAACTTTAACTTTGTTTAAAGTTATTAAAAGTCGTCAATGGGTTCTTGCTTTTATTTTGATAATGATGAGTTTTCATTCCATGATTGATGATTTGAATTTGTACCTTCATTACAATATTTTTTGGATATTGATAGGTAGTTTAATATATTCTGACTATCAATTTTCTGATGAAAGAGATGAAGAGATAGAGGTTCGTCCGTTTGAAAAAATTTTATAGGAAATCGCCCCAAAAATTTGACTAGCACAGATTAATAAGTAAGTATAAATGAGTGTAGACTAGGAAAACTATTGTATATCGAGTTTTTGCTAATTTAATATAGGAGAAGAGAATGTCGGATATCAAAATTATTCAAGATAAGATTTTATCCATCTTAAAAGAATTCATTAGCATTTGTGAAGCAAATAATCTAACTTACTATGCACTTGGGGGGACTTTGCTAGGAGCGGTACGTCATAATGGTTTCATACCTTGGGATGACGATATCGATATCGGTATGCCGAGAGAAGACTATGAAAAGTTTAAAAAACTAGCCCCAGAGTTATTGCAAAGTAATTATAAATTTTTAAGTGAAGACTCTTTTGGCTATAAAAAGGCTTTCTCTGTGATTCGAGATGATTCAACAAAGATTATCATGAATTATAGTAAAGAAGAATTGGTAGAGAGTTTATGGATAGATGTTTTCCCATTAGATGGGATGCCATCTGATATTCTAAATAAGAAAATCCATTCCTTTAGATATTTGTATACAAGGATGATGGTCCAACTCTCACAATTTAATAGTTTGGTGAATCAGAAAAAAGAAAATCGCCCACTAGCTGAAAAAGCAATCATTGCATTTGCGAACGCTGTTAATATTGAGAAATTAATTTCTTTTACATGGGCACAAAAAAAATATTTACAAACGATAAAAAAATATTCGTTTGATGAAGCTTATGCAGGAAATTATACGGGAGCTTACAAATTAAAAGAGATAGTACCAAGTGATTACTTTGGAGAACCAGTCCTATTACAGTTTGAAGATCTTAAACTTTGTTGTCCTTGCAAATATAAAGAATATCTAACAGCCATTTACGGAGCGGATTATATGCAATTGCCGCCAGAAGACAAAAGGACTCTTCACCACTACGAGATTATATCACTGGGTGAAAATGAAGGGGAAGTGTAGTTTAAAGATGAAAAAAATCGCTTTAGTGAAATGGAGTATTGATAGAACTGACGGAGGCTTAAAAGTAGCTACAAGTCTAGCGAATGAATTATCAGGAATGTATGAAGTGCATTTGCTATCAATGATTTCTACAGAAACAAATTTTTTTCCAGTGAAAGACTCAGTTAAATATAGAAATTTATCACCTAAAAAAATTTCTATGAGTAAGAATTTTTTCTCTGCGGTTAAGTTACTAAGGAGTTATTTAACGGAGCAAGGTATCGATATTGTGTTTGGTATCGGAATGAGTATGAATTCAGTAGGTGTAGCAAGTACTCTTGGTTTAAAAACAAAATTTGTTTCCTGCGATCACACAAACTCAATAGTGGATAATGATACTAAAGTTAAGAAAGTCCAGAGATTTGTTGGTGCTAAATTTGCTGACAAGATTATTACTCTCACTCAAGAAGATCGTAGAAATTATATTAGAAAATATGGTATCGCTGAAGATAAGATTGCTTATATTTACAATTGGAAAGAAGATGTTCTTTCTAATGTGACTTATAACAGTGAGTCGACTAAACTTGTTACAGTTGGTCGATTTGATACCCAAAAAGGCTATGATTACCTTGTTCAAGTTGCCAAAAAGGTATTAAATGAGAAGTCTGACTGGACTTGGGATATCTATGGCTCTGGCAATAAAGATGAAGTTAATAAAATCAGAGATTTAATCATCGAAAATGATTTGCAGGATAAATTATTCATTAAAGGACTTGAAAAAAACCAGGCTCTAATATATGGGGATAAAGCGATTTACGTCATGACTTCTCGCTATGAAGGTTTACCTCTAGTGCTATTAGAGGCTCAGCAATATAATCTTCCTATAGTTAGCTTTAGTTGTCCGACAGGACCGAACGAAATTGTTGAAGATGGAGTTAATGGCTATCTGGTTGAGTGCTATGATACGGACAAGTTGAGCCAAAAATTGCTTGAACTGATGGGAGATGAAGCTTTGAGACAGTCTTTCTCAGAACATGCAAAAGACAATATGGATAAATTCGATAAAGATAAAATTCTCAAGCAGTGGATTGAACTAATTGAGACGATTTAGGAGATATGATGAAGGATTGTTTGTTAACAATTGTAATGCCTAGTTATAATATTCAGGACTACGTTTCAAAAGGGCTGGAGTCTTTCCAACAAGTGCAATCAGATTATAAAAATAAATTTGAAGTACTGGTTGTTAACGATGGAAGTACAGACGATACTGCTAAAGTAGCAGAAGAAATATTAGCCCAAGATTCGTTGCTGGATGGCCGTGTAATTACAAAAGAAAACGGTGGTCATGGTTCAACTATCAATCGCGGTATTCAAGAAGCAAAGGGAAAATTTTTTAAAGTGATTGATGGGGATGACTGGGTTATCCCATCAGAATTTGAAAAGTTTTTAGATACTCTTGAAACTGTTGATGTGGATATGGTGATTACAGACTTTACAGAGCAGCATGTCTATAACAATACTACAGTACGAAATGACTTCGTAGACAAGTATGAAATTGGCAAAAAATACATGGGAATTCCGGATGTTCGCATCCCGATGCACTCGGTTACTTATAAGACATCAATCTTGTCGGAAAACAAGATTCGTTTAAGTGAAAAAACATTTTATGTTGATATTCAATACACACTTTTTCCTTTGGAGTATGTTCATAGTTTCAGTTATTGGAATTATGATATTTATCAATACTACATAGGTAGACCAGAGCAAAGTATGAATATTGAGAGTATGAAGCGTAATGTCCGTCACCATTTGACTGTTACAAATTCAGTTCTAGATTATTTTACAAAAATTGAAAGTGAACCCGTTTTAAACCGAGTAGTTTCTGAAACCTTGGTTTATCTCATCAGTTTGCAGGTTGATTTGTCTTGGATGGTTAATGATTCCGAAACACTCTTGAAAGAACTATATAGCAAAATTGAGAAAAGTTCATATGACTATATTCCTACGAAAAAGTTTGACAGATTGTCTTATTTGAACTATAAGACCAAGTTTGCAATGGCCTTAATACTTAATCCGATTTTGAAGAAATACTCTAAAAAGAAAGAAAAAGAGAGAGGGGTTTAGGATGTTTATTAGCATCGTTGTTCCGGTATATAACATTGCCGACTATTTGCACTATGCGATAGATAGTCTGCTGAAACAAACCTATCAAAATTTTGAAGTGATCCTCGTTAATGACGGTTCAACAGATGATTCCCCTCAATTATGTGAAGATTACGCTCAAAAATATGAAAATATTCACGTTTTTCACAAAGAAAATGGTGGTTTGTCTGAAGCACGTAACTTTGGAGTTTCTAAAGCGAGTTCAGATTGGATTTTCTTTTTAGATCCAGATGATTACCTTGAAGACTATACTCTAGAGTTAATCGTGAAAATTCACGAGGAGCATCATGCAGACTTGATTTCAACTAAAGTAAAGACAACGTCTAAATATAATGATTATACTTCTTATCGATTAGAAGAATCAGACTATAAAGGCTTAGCTCCAATAACAAAAGAAAAGGCTCTGGAGGCAATGTTAGATGATAAATTCGCGACAGTTTCCGCTTGTGCCAAACTCTACCACAAAAGTATCTTGGAGGCTGTTCCTTTTCCAGTTGGTAAAATTTATGAGGACTTTTATGTTGTTGGCCAACACCTTGCACTTGCAGATAAAATTATAATCAGTCCGCTTGAAACTTACAATTATTATCGAAGAGAGGGAAGTATTGTCCGTTCAACATTTACTGAAAAAAGGTACGAATTCTTTGAGGCGGTTGTAAGAAACGAAGAAGTTATCAGAAAAAAATATAACCAATGTGAAGAGTTACTACAATCATTACAAGCAAAAAAAATATTAGGTGGTTTTGTAGTGATTGGTGCAAAAGCTGACTCAGGTTTAAAAGATTTTTCAAAAGATAAAGAATTGTTGAGAGTAGAAATGAGTGAGTTGCTAAAAAATAGTAAGCTATCATGGAAAGTAAAACTAAAATACCTTATTTTTATCTTTAGCCCTAAATTGTATTTGTTGCTACGATAGTATCGTGCATAGATCCAATTTAATTTGCAACAAGTGTCAAAAAAATGTAGGAAAGAGGAAATATGAAAGAAGCATTTAGAATAATTGCCCATTATAAGCCTGTTCGGTCTCAATTTTTTATTTCACTGATTGGTTATAAATAGGACGGGTTGAGATGAAAGTATTAAAAAATTACGCCTACAATCTTTCTTATCAATTGTTGGTAATTATACTTCCGATTATTACGACTCCCTATGTAACGCGGGTCTTTTCTTCGGATGATTTAGGAACTTATGGTTATTTTAATTCCATTGTCACCTACTTTATTCTATTAGGGACTCTGGGAGTTGCTAACTATGGGACCAAGGTCATTTCAGGGCATCGCAAGGAAATCGAAAAAAACTTTTGGGGAATCTACTCCCTGCAATTAGGTGCAACTCTTCTTTCTCTAACATTGTATGCTCTTCTTTGTCTAACTCTTCCTTTTATGCAAAATCCGGTAGCCTACATTCTAGGCTTGAGTTTAGTTTCTAAAGGTTTAGACATCTCTTGGCTCTTTCAAGGGTTGGAGGATTTCCGAAAGATTACGGTTCGAAACATCACGGTTAAGATCGTTGGGGTTACCTCTATCTTTCTCTTTGTCAAATCAGCAAATGACCTCTACCTCTATGTTTTTTTACTAACCATATTTGAGCTTTTGGGGCAACTAAGCATGTGGTTGCCGGCTCGAGAGTTTATCGGTAGACCTCATTTTGACATAGAATATGCTAGGCATCATTTGAAACCCGTCATCTTATTGTTCCTTCCGCAAGTGGCGATTTCCTTGTATGTAACGCTAGATCGTACCATGCTTGGAGCCTTAGCTTCTACAAAAGACGTTGGGATTTATGACCAGGCTCTAAAGTTGGTAAATATCCTTCTGACCTTGGTAACTTCCTTGGGAAGCGTTATGTTACCTCGTGTCTCTCATTTGTTAGCGACAGGTGATCATAAGGCAGTCAATAAGATGCATGAAATGTCCTTTCTGATTTATAACTTGGTAATTTTTCCTATTATGGCAGGAATCTTGATTGTCAATGATGATTTTGTTCAATTTTTCCTTGGTCAAGATTTTCAGGATGCACGTTATGCAATCGCCATTATGATCTTCCGTATGTTCTTTATCGGTTGGACCAATATCATGGGAATTCAGATGTTGATACCTCATAATCAAAATAAAGAATTCATGATTTCAACAACAGCTCCCGCAATTATCAGTGTAGGTTTGAATTTACTATTCCTTCCTAAACTTGGATATATCGGAGCAGCCATTGTTTCTGTTTTGACAGAGGCGTTAGTATGGGCGATACAATTATACTTTACCCGCAGATACTTAAAAGAAGTTCCAATTATCGGATCTATGGCAAAAATTATTCTAGCATCAGCTATCATGTATGGTATCTTGCTAGGTTCAAAAACAGTTATACATTTTACACCAACCTTAAATGTTCTAGCATTTGCAGTGCTTGGTGGAATCATTTATCTTTTTGCAATTCTATCTCTGAAAGTGATAGATGTAAAAGAATTAAAACAAATCATTGGGAAAAAATAGAATGCTAAAAACTCGGAATATTAATTTAGATTTAATAAAAGTGCTTGCATGTATTGGAGTTGTTCTACTTCATACAACAATGATTGGATTTAATGAAACCGGTTCTTGGAATCTTTTGGCATATTTATATTACTTAGGTACCTACTCTATACCTCTGTTTTTTATGGTCAATGGTTATTTATTGTTAGGAAAGAAGAATATAACCTATTCCTACATACTGCAGAAAGTAAAATGGATTCTAATAACAGTGTTATCATGGACTTTTATCGTTTGGTTGTTTAAACGAGATTTTGCAGTTAATCCTGCAAAAAAAGTTATAGGTTCATTGTTGCAAAGAGGCTATTTCTCTCAGTTCTGGTTTTTTGGCACACTAATACTTATTTATCTGTGTTTGCCAATTTTAAGAAAATTTCTAAATTCAAAAAGAAGTTATTTATATATTCTATCTTCATTGGTCGCTATTGGTTTGGCTTTTGAGTTGACAAATATTGTACTTCAAATGCCATTACAGTCATATCTTATACAAACCTTTAGGTTATGGACGTGGTTTTTCTACTACATTTTAGGAGGTTTGGTTGCTCAATTTGATAAAGATATTGTAAAAAAAGGCTTTAAGAAATGGATGAAAGTGGTTTCGGTACTTTTGTTATTGATTTCGCCAGTAATATTATTTTTCTTAGCAAAGACTATTTACCATAATTTTTTTGCTGAATATTTTTATGATATTTTATTCGTAAAAGTCAGTAGTCTAGGAATTTTTCTAACTATCCTCACACTTGATTTGAAGAAAAAACGAAGCGAATGGATTGTTTCTCTCTCTAATCAAACTATGGGTGTTTTTATAATACACACCTACGTAATGAAGATTTGGGAAAAACTAATTGGTTTCAGTTTTACAGGAGCATATTTACTTTTTCCTATTTTTACTTTAGTTGTAAGCTTTCTTGTTGTTGGAATGTTAATGAAAATTCCTTATTTCAATCGAATCGTCAAATTATAAAAAGGAGATTAAAATGTACGATTATCTTATCGTTGGTGCAGGTTTGTCTGGAGCAATCTTTGCACACGAAGCTACAAAACGTGGAAAAAAAGTTAAAGTGATTGACAAGCGTGATCACATCGGTGGAAATATCTACTGTGAAAATGTTGAGGGCATCAATGTCCACAAGTATGGTGCCCACATTTTCCATACTTCCAACAAAAAAGTGTGGGACTATGTCAACCAATTCGCTGAATTTAACAACTATATCAACTCACCAGTGGCTAACTACAAGGGTAGCCTCTACAATCTTCCTTTCAACATGAATACCTTTTACGCTATGTGGGGAACTAAGACACCACAAGAAGTCAAGGATAAGATTGCAGAGCAAACGGCTGACATGAAGGATGTTGAACCTAAAAACCTGGAAGAACAAGCGATCAAGTTGATTGGTCCAGATATCTACGAAAAGTTGATTAAGGGCTATACAGAAAAACAATGGGGACGCTCTGCAACAGACCTTCCACCATTTATCATCAAACGTCTTCCGGTTCGATTGACTTTTGATAATAACTACTTTAATGACCGTTACCAAGGAATTCCAATCGGGGGATACAACGTCATCATTGAAAACATGCTTGGTGATGTGGAAGTAGAGCTTGGCGTTGATTTCTTTGCTAATCGTGAAGAGCTTGAAGCATCAGCTGATAAAGTTGTCTTTACAGGGATGATTGACCAGTACTTTGACTACAAACACGGTGAGTTGGAGTATCGCAGTCTTCGTTTTGAACACGAAGTCTTGGATGAGGAAAATCATCAAGGAAATGCGGTGGTTAACTATACAGAACGTGAGATTCCTTATACTCGTATTATCGAACACAAGCACTTCGAGTATGGTACTCAACCAAAGACTGTCATCACTCGTGAGTACCCAGCTGATTGGAAACGTGGAGATGAACCATATTATCCAATCAACGATGAAAAGAATAATGCTATGTTTGCTAAGTATCAAGAGGAAGCAGAAAAGAATGACAAAGTTATCTTCTGTGGTCGTTTAGCTGACTACAAATACTATGATATGCACCTAGTTATTGAGCGTGCCCTAAATGTAGTGATGGAAGAGTTTGGTAATTAAAAGGCTTGGGACAAAAATTATTTGGATGTAACATTCAGCACCTATTCCCGTGATAGCATTCTTAAATCCGTATAGGGGTCATTGGAAACTGAATGTTTTGATAGTAAGCGTTGTCCAATTTGTCCAACAGTAGTGGGGGGATCGCAAAGCTATCTACCTACTGTAAAATTGCGGACTATATGTTTCTAAATAAATTTTAAGAGAACACTATATTTAAAAAAGAACGTTTAGTTACAAGATAAAAGCTGACATGATTGGGTCAACTACATGCATACTTTCTATGGGGATATAGTGTCAGTTTTTTTCGACATGGATCTGAAAGAGGAAATGGCTATATCATCTTAGAAATGAAGTTGATGATTGTTCTAAGAAAGCAAAATACAAAATGAAAAGAGGCATCTATCTCATACTTGATAGATGCCTCTTTTTAACTATGTTTAAACTCTAGACCAGACTTTTTATAGTGGGCTTGAACGATTCACTTCTTTTTTTTGATTTCTGAAGGTAGAAATTTTCAGAGCATTACAAAAATTCAAGAAAAAGCTTGGTTAAATGTTAGAAAATCCGAGCACGAATGTATTTTTTGTGTTATAATATTCTGTGAATAGCTATGCCTTCATATAGCTATTAAAAATAGAAGTGTGAAACTTGGAAGATAGAGAGGACGCAGTGTAATGACTAGGAATGGTTTTTTTACAGGCTTAGATATCGGAACTAGCTCTATTAAAGTGTTGGTTGCAGAGCTTGTAAATGGAGAAGTAAATGTAATTGGCGTGAGCAATGCCAAAAGTAAAGGTGTCAAAGATGGGATTATCGTTGACATCGAAGCAGCAGCGACTGCTATTAAGTCTGCAATTTCTCAAGCAGAAGAAAAGGCAGGAATTTCAATTAAGTCTGTAAACGTTGGTTTGCCAGCTAATTTGTTGCAAGTTGAACCAACTCAAGGTATGATTCCAGTGACATCAGACACCAAGGAAATTACTGATCAAGACGTTGAGAACGTAGTTAAATCAGCTTTGACTAAAAGTATGACTCCAGATCGTGAAGTTATTACCTTTATTCCGGAGGAATTTGTCGTAGATGGATTCCAAGGAATTCGTGATCCTCGTGGTATGATGGGAGTGCGCTTGGAAATGCGCGGTCTCTTGTATACTGGCCCACGTACTATTCTCCACAATCTTCGTAAAACTGTTGAGCGTGTAGGAGTTCAAGTTGATAACGTGATTATTTCACCTCTTGCAATGGTTCACTCTGTCTTGAATGAAGGTGAACGCGAGTTTGGTGCGACTGTTATTGACATGGGTGGTGGGCAAACGACTGTGGCTACTATTCGCAACCAAGAACTTCAATACACAAATGTCAACCAAGAAGGTGGCGATTATGTCACAAAAGACATTTCTAAAGTTCTCAAGACTTCTAAGAAAATTGCAGAAGGTCTAAAACTGAACTACGGGGAAGCTTATCCACCGCTAGCTAGCAAGGAAACTTTCCAAGTTGAAGTGATCGGTGAGGTTGAACCAGTTGAAGTTACTGAGGAATACTTGGCTGAGATTATTTCAGCAAGACTTAAGCACATTTTTGAGCAAATTAAGCAAGACTTGGAAAGACGTCACCTATTAGACTTGCCAGGAGGTATTGTCTTAATTGGTGGGAATGCCCTTCTTCCAGGTGTCGTTGAATTGGCCCAAGAAGTATTTGGAGTACGTGTTAAGTTATTCGTGCCAAATCAAGTTGGTATTCGCAACCCTGCTTTCGCTCATGTCATCAGCTTGTCAGAATTCGCTGGCAGCCTTACTGAAGTGAATGTTTTGGCACAACGAGCAATTCGAGGTGACGAAAGTTTACGCCACCAACCGATTGATTTTAGAAATTCAGCTCAACCAGTTTCACCTGTTTCTCCACGACCAGTATTTAATACGGTGACAACTCCTGAGCCTGAAACAACTCAATCTGTTGAACCAGTAGCTCCTCTTCAATCAGAAGAAAAGAGCAAGGGTAAATTAACGGATCGTTTCCGTAGCTTGATTGGAAGCATGTTTGACGAATAAAATAGAGGAATATAAATATGACATTTTCATTTGATACAGCAGCTGCACAAGGTGCAGTCATTAAAGTAATCGGTGTCGGCGGTGGTGGTGGAAATGCCATCAACCGTATGGTTGACGAAGGCGTTTCTGGCGTTGAGTTTATCGCAGCCAACACAGATGTACAGGCTTTGAGCAGTACAAAAGCTGAGACAGTTATCCAGCTTGGCCCTAAATTGACTCGCGGACTTGGTGCAGGAGGTCAACCTGAAGTTGGTCGTAAAGCTGCAGAAGAAAGCGAAGAAGTATTGACAGAAGCAATCAGCGGTGCTGACATGGTCTTCATCACTGCTGGTATGGGTGGTGGTTCTGGTACAGGTG
>CAURIB010000010.1:0-21337 GCA_963524795.1 uncultured Streptococcus sp. | reverse complement strand
TTGGTTTTGAAGGTGGACAAACTCCATTGTTCCGTCGTCTTCCAAAACGTGGATTCACTAACATCAACGCTAAAGAATACGCAATTGTTAACCTTGACCAATTGAACGTCTTTGAAGATGGTGCAGAAGTAACTCCAGTTGTTCTTATCGAAGCAGGAATTGTTAAAGCTGAAAAATCAGGTATCAAAATCCTTGGTAACGGTGAGTTGACTAAGAAATTGTCTGTGAAAGCAGCTAAATTCTCTAAATCAGCTGAAGAAGCTATCACTGCTAAAGGTGGTTCAGTAGAAGTCATCTAAGAGAGGTGACCTATGTTTTTTAAATTATTGAGAGAAGCTCTCAAGGTTAAGCAGGTTCGATCAAAAATTCTTTTTACAATTTTTATCGTCTTGGTCTTCCGTATCGGGACTAGTATTACAGTTCCATGGGTCAATGCCAACAGCTTGAATGCTTTGAGTGGTCTATCTTTTCTAAATATGTTGAGCTTGGTGTCTGGTAATGCCATGAAAAACTTCTCGGTTTTTGCACTTGGTGTTAGTCCATACATTACCGCTTCTATCGTTGTCCAGCTCTTACAAATGGATTTATTACCAAAGTTTGTGGAGTGGGGCAAACAAGGGGAAGTTGGTCGTAGAAAATTGAATCAAGCAACTCGTTACATTGCCCTTGTACTTGCATTTGTGCAATCTATCGGGATTACAGCTGGTTTTAATGCTTTATCTGGAGCTAAACTCTTGACTGTTCCTCTAACACCACAAGTTTTTCTTGTGATTGGAGGGATCCTAACAGCAGGTAGTATGATTGTTACTTGGTTGGGTGAACAGATTACTGATAAGGGATATGGGAATGGTGTTTCTATGATCATCTTTGCAGGGATTGTTGCTTCAATTCCTGATATGATCAAGGGCATCTATGTAGACTATTTTGTCAACGTACCAAGTGACCGCTTGAACTCATCTCTCATTTTTGTAGGAATTTTAATCGTAGCTGTCTTGTTGATTATCTATTTCACAACATATGTGCAACAAGCAGAATATAAGATTCCAATTCAGTATACCAAAGTAGCTCAAGGTGCTCCGTCAAGCTCCTATCTTCCATTGAAGATTAACCCTGCTGGGGTTATCCCAGTTATCTTTGCTAGCTCTATTACAGCAGCACCGGCAGCAATTTTGCAATTTGTTAGTGCATCTGGACTGGATTGGGCATGGGTTCGTACAGCTCAGGAGTTGTTGTCGACAACAGCGCCAACAGGTATTGCTCTATATGCTTTGCTGATTATTCTCTTTACATTCTTCTATACATTTGTACAGATTAATCCTGAGAAGGCAGCAGAAAATTTGCAAAAGAGCGGAGCTTATATCCACGGTGTCCGTCCTGGTAAAGGGACAGAAGAGTATATGTCAAAACTTCTTCGTCGTCTTGCCACAGTCGGATCACTCTTCCTTGGTGTTATTTCTATTTTACCTATTGTAGCTAAGGATTTATTCGGTCTTTCAGAAGTCGTTGCTTTTGGGGGAACAAGTCTTTTGATCATTATCTCAACAGGTATTGAAGGAATCAAACAATTGGAAGGTTATCTATTGAAACGTAAATATGTTGGTTTCATGAATACAACAGAATAATTGTAATAGAAAATAAAATTCACTATTGCTCAGAGAGTGGAGTGTAAAAATCAAAGACCTTGTCAGATTTTTTACTCCTCTCTTCTATTTTGTTCTTAAATAGGAGTTGAAATGAATTTTTGCTTCTATTTAAAAACAAAAAAGGAGTTTGAATCATGAATCTTTTGATTATGGGATTGCCTGGTGCAGGTAAGGGAACACAAGCAGCTAGAATTGTGGAACAATTTCATGTGGCTCATATCTCAACAGGGGATATGTTCCGTGCAGCGATGGCTAACCAAACTGAAATGGGTGTTCTAGCCAAGTCTTACATTGATAAGGGTGAGCTGGTGCCAGATGAAGTCACAAACGGAATCGTTAAGGAACGTTTGGCTCAAGATGACATTAAGGAAAAAGGATTCCTCTTAGACGGTTTCCCTCGCACCATTGAACAAGCCCACGCTTTGGATCAAATTTTGGTAGACCTTGGTCTTGAACTTGAGGGTGTAATCAATATTGAAGTAGATCCATCATGCCTACTCGAACGTTTGAGTGGTCGTATCATTCACCGTGAAACTGGCGAAACTTTCCACAAAGTTTTCAACCCACCAGTTGATTACAAAGAAGAAGACTACTATCAGCGTGAAGATGATAAACCAGAGACAGTAAAACGTCGTTTGGATGTCAATATTGCCCAAGGTGAACCGATTATTGCTCACTATCGCGCTAAAGGTTTGGTACATGATATCGAAGGTAATCAAGATATCAATGATGTATTTGCAGATATCGAAAAAGTATTGACAAAATTGAAATAAAAGCGTTTTTCATGCTTGCAAAATGTCTCTACAAATGTTATACTGAGTTAGTCTGACTTATAATTGTTGTCTCTGTGTCTAGAGGCATCAAATCGAAATTTATGGAGGTACTTTTGCGTGGCAAAAGACGATGTGATTGAAGTTGAAGGTAAAGTAGTTGATACTATGCCGAATGCAATGTTTACGGTTGAACTTGAAAATGGACATCAGATTTTAGCAACAGTTTCTGGTAAAATTCGTAAAAACTATATTCGTATTTTAGCGGGAGATCGTGTTACTGTCGAAATGAGTCCATATGACTTGACACGTGGACGTATCACTTACCGCTTTAAATAATCGAAAAACTTGGAGGGATAAGAAATGAAAGTAAGACCATCGGTCAAACCAATTTGCGAATACTGTAAAGTAATTCGTCGTAATGGTCGTGTTATGGTAATTTGCCCAGCAAATCCAAAACACAAACAACGTCAAGGATAAGATAGAAAGGAGAAAACATGGCTCGTATTGCTGGAGTTGACATTCCAAATGACAAACGCGTAGTAATTTCATTGACTTATGTGTACGGTATCGGACTTCCAACATCTAAGAAAATCTTGGCAGCTGCTGGAATTTCAGAAGATGTACGTGTTCGCGATCTTACACCAGATCAAGAAGATGCTATCCGTCGTGAAGTGGATGCAATTAAAGTTGAAGGTGACCTTCGTCGTGAAGTTAACTTGAACATCAAACGTTTGATGGAAATCGGTTCATACCGTGGTATCCGTCACCGTCGTGGACTTCCTGTCCGTGGACAAAACACTAAAAACAACGCTCGCACTCGTAAAGGTAAAGCTGTTGCGATTGCTGGTAAGAAAAAATAATATAGGAGGTAAAAGTCTTGGCTAAACCAACACGTAAACGTCGTGTGAAAAAGAATATCGAATCTGGTATTGCTCATATTCACGCTACATTTAATAACACTATTGTTATGATTACTGATGTGCATGGTAATGCAATTGCTTGGTCATCAGCTGGTGCTCTTGGTTTCAAAGGTTCTCGTAAATCTACACCATTTGCTGCTCAAATGGCTTCTGAAGCTGCTGCTAAATCTGCACAAGAACACGGTCTTAAGTCAGTTGAAGTTACTGTTAAAGGTCCAGGTTCTGGTCGTGAGTCAGCTATTCGTGCTCTTGCTGCCGCTGGTCTTGAAGTAACAGCAATTCGTGATGTGACTCCAGTGCCACACAATGGTGCTCGTCCTCCAAAACGTCGCCGTGTATAATCATAACCTTACACTGCTTTTCGTTTAAGAGGGAGTAACTAAATGATCGAGTTTGAAAAACCAAATATAACAAAAATTGATGAAAATAAAGATTATGGCAAGTTTGTAATCGAACCGCTTGAACGTGGTTACGGTACAACACTTGGTAACTCTCTTCGTCGTGTACTTCTAGCTTCTCTTCCGGGGGCGGCTGTAACATCTATCAATATCGAAGGTGTATTGCATGAATTTGATACAGTTCCGGGTGTTCGCGAAGACGTGATGCAAATCATTCTGAACATCAAAGGTATTGCAGTAAAATCTTATGTTAAAGACGAAAAGATCATTGAACTAGATGTGCAAGGTCCTGCTGAAATTACAGCTGGAGATATCTTGACAGATAGCGACATTGAAATTGTAAATCCAGATCATTATCTCTTTACAATCGGTGAAGGTTCTTCTCTAAGAGCGACAATGACTGTTAACAGTGGTCGTGGATATGTACCTGCTGATGAAAATAAAAAAGATAATGCACCAGTTGGAACACTTGCTGTAGATTCTATTTATACACCAGTTACAAAAGTCAACTATCAAGTTGAACCTGCTCGTGTAGGTAGCAATGATGGTTTCGACAAATTAACCCTTGAAATCTTGACTAATGGAACAATTATTCCAGAAGATGCTTTAGGGCTTTCAGCACGTATCTTGACCGAGCACCTTGATTTGTTTACAAATCTTACAGAGATTGCTAAGTCAGCAGAAGTGATGAAAGAAGCTGATACTGAATCGGACGACCGTATCTTGGAACGTACGATTGAGGAACTTGACTTGTCTGTGCGTTCATATAACTGTTTGAAACGTGCCGGTATCAACACTGTGCATGATTTGACAGAAAAATCTGAAGCAGAGATGATGAAAGTAAGAAATCTTGGACGCAAGAGTTTGGAAGAAGTGAAACTCAAACTCATTGATTTGGGTCTTGGATTAAAAGATAAATAAAGGAGGAATACATGGCTTACCGTAAACTAGGACGCACTAGCTCACAACGTAAAGCAATGCTTCGCGATTTGACAACTGACCTTTTGATTAACGAATCAATCGTGACAACTGAAGCTCGTGCTAAAGAAATCCGTAAAACTGTTGAAAAAATGATTACTCTAGGTAAACGTGGTGATTTGCATGCACGTCGTCAAGCAGCTGCTTTCGTACGTAATGAAATCGCATCTGAAAACTATGATGAAGCAACTGATAAGTACACTTCTACTACAGCACTTCAAAAATTGTTCTCAGAAATCGCACCTCGTTATGCTGAGCGTAACGGTGGATACACTCGTATCCTTAAAACTGAACCACGTCGTGGTGATGCAGCGCCAATGGCGATCATCGAATTAGTATAAAATCATCAATTTTGTTGAGTGTTATGATGATGGAGTCTTGTGCTCTTAGTCTAGCTCTGGTCTACCGCTAGGACTTATGTCCTAGCGGGAACACTCATCATAAGATGATAAGGTAGACGCTTGTTTACGAAATTGTTTTTTTCTTAAGAACAATTTCGTAAGCAGGCGTTTTTGAGTATTTTATTAAGAAATATGCTATACTATTGAAAAAGAAAATCAACAATGTTCATTTTTTTCAGAAATACTAGTGAAGAAGTTATGCATAAAATACTTGATGAAATTTAAAGAGTAAACTAGAGAGTTAGTTACGGAATAGAAAGCCTCATGGGAAGCACCGCTAGAAGGTTTTCGATATGTGTCATTTTAAAAGGCTTGATTGTCTCTAGGTTAGTTAGGTCTAGCTTGACTAATCCTTTGTTTAGCCCTTTCCTTGTGTTTTAGAAAAATGAATAATGTAATGTGTTGGAAACGGAGTTTAATCATGAAGGCTATAATTACAGTTGTAGGTAAAGATAAGTCTGGTATTGTTGCGGGTGTCGCATCGAAAATTGCAGAGTTAGGCTTAAATATTGATGATATTTCACAAACAGTTTTAGATGAGTATTTTACCATGATGGCAGTTGTTACCAGTGATGAAAAGCAAGATTTCACTTATCTTAGAAGTGAATTTGAAACTTTTGGTCAGACTTTGAATGTCAAAATTAATATTCAGAGTGCAGCTATTTTTGATGCTATGTACAATATCTAGGAGGGGTCATGGATATTAGACAAGTTACCGAAACAATCGCTATGATTGAGGAGCAAAACTTTGACATTAGAACCATTACCATGGGGATTTCCCTTTTGGACTGTATCGATCCAGATATCAATCGTGCTGCGGATAAAATATATGAAAAGATTACTAGAAAAGCATCTAATCTAGTTGCAGTTGGTGATGAAATCGCAGCTGAGTTGGGCATTCCCATCGTAAATAAACGTGTGTCAGTAACTCCAATTTCCTTGATTGGTGCTGCTACAGATGCAAGTGACTATGTCCCATTAGCAAAAGCTTTGGACAAAGCAGCTAAGGAAATTGGTGTTGATTTTATTGGTGGTTTTTCTGCCTTGGTACAAAAGGGTTACCAAAAAGGTGATGAGATTCTCATCAATTCGATTCCTCGTGCTTTGGCAGAAACGGATAAGGTTTGTTCATCGGTAAATATCGGTTCTACCAAATCGGGTATCAATATGACTGCAGTAGCGGATATGGGGCGTATTATCAAGGAGACAGCTTCTCTATCTGATATGGGTGCGGCTAAATTAGTTGTATTTGCCAACGCGGTAGAGGACAATCCTTTTATGGCAGGCGCTTTTCATGGTGTAGGTGAAGCAGATGTCATCATCAATGTAGGTGTTTCAGGACCGGGTGTTGTCAAACGTGCCTTGGAAAAGGTTCGAGGTCAGAGCTTTGATGTTGTTGCTGAAACTGTTAAAAAAACAGCTTTCAAGATTACCCGTATTGGTCAATTGGTTGGTCAAATGGCTAGTGAGCGCCTCGGAGTTGATTTTGGGATTGTAGATTTGAGTTTAGCTCCAACTCCGGCAGTGGGTGATTCTGTAGCTCGTGTTCTTGAAGAAATGGGGCTAGAGACAGTTGGGACCCATGGAACGACGGCTGCTTTGGCTCTCTTAAACGACCAAGTTAAGAAGGGCGGAGTTATGGCCTGCAACCAAGTGGGTGGTTTGTCTGGTGCCTTTATCCCTGTTTCTGAGGATGAGGGAATGATTGCTGCAGTGCAAAACGGCTCCCTTAATTTGGAAAAATTAGAAGCTATGACGGCTATCTGTTCAGTTGGTTTGGATATGATTGCCATTCCTGAAGATACACCTGCAGAAACGATTGCGGCGATGATTGCTGATGAAGCTGCTATCGGGGTCATCAATATGAAAACAACAGCTGTACGTATTATTCCAAAAGGAAAAGAAGGCGATATGATTGAGTTTGGTGGGCTTTTAGGAACAGCTCCAGTCATGAAAGTCAACGGTGCATCGTCTGTTGATTTCATTGCACGTGGAGGGCAAATTCCAGCTCCAATCCATAGTTTTAAAAATTAAAAAGAAATGGAATCTGTTTAAGTTGGGTTTAAGGATAGACAGGTATACTATAATCATTAAATAAAGACCTCCTAACTTTATTTAATAGAAATCCTAACTTTTTCATAATAATCTCCTACAAAAGTCACTCCAAAGGGTGACTTTTGTTTTTTCTGATCAGAAATGAGCAGACTTGTACGACCAAATTTGAGAAATTTTTGAAAAAGATGATGATTTTAGAGTGAAAATATGTCTTTTTATTAGGTAAACATGGGCTAAAACCTTGCTATTATTGGCTTTTTGAAAAATTATGGTATAATAGTAGTAGTTTTAATAGATGGAGTTAAATTTTGAAAAAACGCTTTCGTGTAAAAAAAGAGAAAGATTTTAATGCAATATTTAAAGAAGGGAAGAGTTTTGCTAATCGTAAATTTGTTATTTATCGATTAGAAAATAATGAGCAGCATTTTCGAGTTGGTCTGTCTGTCAGCAAAAAATTGGGAAACGCTGTCATGAGAAATCAGATCAAAAGAAGAATTCGACATATTCTGATTGAACATAAAAATCAGCTGGTTGAAAATGTAGATTTTGTTGTGATTGCTCGAAAAGGTGTTGAAATCTTGGACTACGCGGAAATGGAAAAAAATCTGCTTCACGTATTAAAGTTATCAAAGATTTACCAGGAAGGAATTGGGAGTGAAAAAGAAATTACAGTTGACTAGCTTAATGGTGCTTGCTTTGTTTGTGATGAGCGCCTGCACAGCTAGTGGTACGCCGAGTGAGATTACAGCGGAATCAACAGATTTTTGGAGTAAATTTGTTTATTTTTTTGCTGAAACCATTCGCTTTTTATCTTTTGATACAAGTATTGGTCTGGGGATTATATTATTTACCCTTCTGATTAGAACGATTCTTCTACCAGTCTTTCAGATACAGATGGTGGCATCTAGAAAGATGCAAGAAGTACAACCACTTGTTAAGGAGTTGCGAGAACGTTATCCGGGACGGGATATGGAGAGCCGTACCAAGCTGGATCAAGAAATGCGTCAGTTGTTCAAGCAGCATGGCGTCAAACAGTCAGCTTCTCTGTGGCCAATCTTAATCCAAATGCCAGTCTTGTTGGCCTTGTTCCAAGCTTTGAGTAGGGTAGAATTTCTAAAAACGGGTCATTTCTTATGGATTAACCTTGGTGGTGTAGATACGACTTTTGTTTTGCCAATTTTGGCAGCTATCTTTACTTTCCTTAGCACTTGGTTATCCAATAAGGCCATGGTTGAGAAAAATGGTGCCATGACAGGAATGATGTATGCAATGCCAGTCATGATTTTCTTCTTTGCTATGTATTCACCAAGTGGGGTTGCCTTATACTGGGCGGTATCCAATGCTTATCAGGTGCTACAAACCTATCTGCTCAACAATCCATTTAAGATTATTGCAGAGCGTGAGGCGGGAGTACAGGCTCAGAAGGATTTAGAAGGTAAGAAGAGAAAAGCTCTGAAGAAAGCACAGAAAAAGAAAAAGTAAAAGTAAGGAGGAATCTTGTAATGGTATTATTTACAGGTTCAACGGTTGAAGAAGCGATCCAGACGGGATTGAATGAAATGGGAATTCCTAGAATGAAGGCGCATATTAAGGTCGTATCAAGAGAGAAAAAAGGATTCTTTGGCCTTTTTGGGAAGAAACCAGCGCAAGTGGATATCGAAGCTATTAGTGAGACAACTGTCGTTAAGGCGAATCAGCAAGCAGTCAAGGGGGTTCCAAAGGAAGTTAATGCCAAGAACGAACCAGTTAAGACTGTTAGTGAAGCAACCGTAGACTTAGGGCATGTTGTTGAAGCGATTAAGAAAATCGAGGAAGAAGGGCAAGGAATCTCTGATGAGGTTAAGGCTGAAATTCTGAAAAATGAAAAAGAAGCGAGCACGATTCTCCAGGAGACAGGTCATATTTCTATTCTAAAAGATTTGCTTCCAGAAGAGCCTGAAGAGCAGGAAGTAGTCGAACAAGAGCAGAATGATGATTTAGAAAATCTAGGTTTGAAGATTGAGCCGACCTACGATATTGACCAGGTCGTTGAAGAAGTGACCAACTATGTTCAAGGTATTATTGATGATATGGATGTTGAGGGAGCAATCTCAAGCACTTCAAATCGCCGTTCTATCAATATGCAAATTGATACTAATGAACCAGGTCGTATTATCGGTTACCACGGGAAGGTCTTGAAATCTCTCCAACTCTTAGCACAGAATTATCTCTATAATCGCTATTCAAGAACCTTCTATATTACCATCAATGTTAATGACTATGTAGAGCATCGTGCAGAAGTTTTACAGAGCTATGCACAAAAATTAGCAACACGTGTCCTAGAAGATGGTCGTAGTCAGGTGACAGATCCAATGTCTAGTAGCGAACGTAAAATTATCCATCGTATCATTTCACGTATGGAAGGTGTCACTAGTTATTCAGAAGGCGATGAACCAAATCGCTATGTTGTTGTTGATACAGAATAAAATAGAAAATCAGGGGTTCCCTGATTTTTTGCTAGCTAAGGGAGGTTGAACCTATGTTGAATGCAATGAGAGACTATCTAGCTTTCTCTGGCTTACAGTATCAAAAACCAGAGAGGGCAGAACAAGATGCTGAGAAAATGCTTTATTTGAGGAGTAAGGGACAGGAAGCTAGGAAAGCTTTTACAGAACTGGCCAAAGCTTTTCAAGTAAGGCATCCAGAATGGATACTGCAAGGAACGAGTCAGTGGATGAATCAAGCCCAACGTTTGCGACCACATTTCTGGGCTTATTTACAGCGTGAAGGGGAAGTGACGGAGCCTATGTTAGCTCTTCGTTTGTATGGAAGTCCTTCTGATTTTGGAGTTTCACTAGAAGTTAGTTTTATCGAACGTAAGAAGGATGAACGAACATTAGACAAACAGGCCAAGGTCCTAGAAGTTCCAGTGGTAGAAGGGATTTACTATCTAGTCTACTCAGATGGAGAAAGTCAAAAGATGGAGGCTACTGAGGAAAATCGCCAAATTTTAAGAGAAAAAATCGCCTATCAGGAAGTCCGCAAAGTTTTAGTAAAGGCAGATGTTCCAGTGACAGACGAACAAATTCTAGGCAAGTTTTTAGATGAATTAGATAAAATTTTTGAAAAATTAATGCCGTACTATCAAGCGACTAGAAATTAGCCTAGTCGGCTGAGTCATTTTATAGTAAATTGTTTTATTGCTATTCTATCTGTTTTTTCATATAATAGTAGAATAGGATATGTGATAAACTTATCACCTCAAAGAGAAAGGAAATTCTATGTCAAATCTATCTGTTAATGCGATTCGTTTTCTAGGTATTGACGCTATCAATAAAGCCAACTCAGGTCACCCAGGGGTGGTTATGGGAGCTGCACCGATGGCATACAGCCTATTCACTAAAGAACTTCGTATCAATCCAGCTCAACCAAACTGGATTAACCGCGACCGTTTCATTCTTTCAGCTGGTCACGGATCAATGCTTCTTTATGCCCTTCTTCACCTTTCAGGATTTGAAGATGTGAGCATGGATGAAGTGAAGAGCTTCCGTCAATGGGGATCTAAAACTCCAGGTCACCCAGAATTTGGTCATACAGCAGGGGTTGATGCAACAACAGGTCCTCTAGGACAAGGGATTGCGACTGCGACAGGTTTTGCACAAGCAGAACGTTTCCTTGCAGCCAAGTATAACCGCGAAGGTTATAACATCTTTGATCACTACACATATGTTATCTGTGGAGATGGTGACTTGATGGAAGGTGTATCAAGTGAAGCTGCTTCTTATGCAGGTTTGCAGAAACTTGACAAATTGGTTGTTCTCTATGATTCAAATGATATCAACTTGGACGGTGAGACAAAAGATTCCTTCACAGAAAGTGTTCGCGATCGTTACAATGCCTACGGTTGGCATACAGCCTTGGTTGAGGATGGAACAGACTTAGAAGCTATTCATGCTGCTATTGAAGAAGCTAAGGCTTCAGGGAAACCATCTTTGATTGAAGTGAAAACTGTTATTGGTTATGGTTCCCCAAACAAACAAGGAACTAATGCCGTACACGGTGCTCCTCTTGGTGCAGACGAAACTGCGGCAACACGCCAAGCCCTTGGTTGGGACTACGAACCGTTTGAAATCCCAGCAGAAGTTTATGCTGATTTCAAAGAAAATGTTGCGGACCGAGGTGCATCAGCATATGAAGCATGGATAAAACTAGTCGCAGATTACAAAGAAGCTCATCCAGAACTTGCTGCAGAAGTGGAAGCAATTATCGAAGGACGCGATCCAGTTGAGTTGACTCCAGAAGACTTCCCAGCTTTAGAAAATGGCTTCTCTCAAGCAACTCGTAACTCAAGTCAGGATGCTTTGAATGTAGTAGCTGCTAAATTGCCAACCTTCCTTGGTGGATCAGCAGACCTCGCTCATTCAAATATGACTTACATCAAAACTGATGGACTTCAGGACGATGCAAATCGCTTAAATCGTAACATACAGTTTGGTGTTCGTGAATTTGCAATGGGTACTGTCTTGAACGGAATGGCTCTTCACGGTGGACTTCGTGTTTACGGAGGAACATTCTTCGTATTCTCAGACTACCTTAAGGCAGCGGTTCGATTGTCAGCTTTACAAGGTCTTCCGGTTACTTATGTCTTCACTCACGATTCAATCGCAGTTGGTGAAGATGGTCCAACTCATGAACCGATTGAGCACTTGGCAGGTCTTCGTGCGATTCCAAACCTTAACGTCTTCCGTCCTGCTGATGCACGTGAAACACAAGCAGCTTGGTATCAAGCAGTTAAGAGCGAGAAAACACCGACTGTTCTTGTCTTGACTCGTCAAAACTTGACTGTTGAGGAAGGAACAGACTTTGACAAGGTTGCGAAAGGTGCTTATGTTGTCTATGAAAATGCTACAGACTTTGACACTATTTTGATTGCAACAGGTTCAGAAGTTAATCTGGCTGTTGCAGCCGCTAAAGAATTGGCAAGTCAAGGTGGTAAGGTGCGCGTGGTCAGCATGCCATCTACAGATGTATTTGATGCACAAGATGCAGCATACAAAGAAGAGATTTTACCAAATGCTGTCCGTCGTCGTGTAGCAGTCGAAATGGGAGCAACTCAAAACTGGTATAAATACGTTGGTCTTGATGGAGCAGTTCTTGGTATTGATACCTTTGGAGCTTCTGCCCCGGCACCAAAAGTTTTAGCAGAGTTTGGCTTTACAGTTGAAAATCTTGTAGAACTTGTGAATAACTTGAAATAATCTAGAGGCATATTGCTAAAAAATCGAGGTTGGGAATTTTTGTCCCAGCCTCTTTCTTGATATAAAAGCATGGCCTAATCTTGTAAAAACACTTAAAATTTGTTATAGTAGTTTTATCTGAATTACAAAGGAGTAAAAATAATGGGTGGGAATTTAACATTTTTGATTATGCTTGTCTTGATGTTGGGCTTGATGTTCTTCATGCAACGTTCTCAAAAGAAACAAGCGGAAAAACGTATGGAAAGCCTCAATAAGCTTCAAAAAGGCTACGAAGTAATCACTATTGGTGGTCTCTACGGTACAGTCGATGAAGTAGACACAGAAAATAGAACAATTGTTCTTGATGTTGATGGCGTATACTTAACCTTCGAACTGGCAGCAATTCGAACTGTTTTGCCAGTCAAAGAAGCTGTGACACCTGAAGGAGCTGTTATTGAAGACAGCAGTGCTATTGAAGAATAAAACGGGGTGGATCACATTCCCGTTTTTCTATAAGTGAGAGGAAGAGTAATGAAAAAAATTGCTTTTGTCTGTCTTGGTAATATTTGTCGCAGTCCTATGGCGGAATTTGTGATGAAATCCTTGACCGATAAGTATGAGGTTCAAAGCCGAGCGACTTCTTCCTGGGAACATGGCAATCCGATCCACAAAGGGACACAAGAAATCTTTCGAAGCCATGGCGTTCCTTATGATACTTCGAAAACTTCCCAACAAATTTCTAAAAATGACTTTGAGTATTTTGACTATATCATTGGTATGGATGAGTCTAACCTTGCTGACTTATATCAGATGTGCCCGCAAGATAAACAAGATAAGATCCAAGCGTTTGCATCTGAAAGCGTTCCAGACCCATGGTATACAGGTGATTTTGAAGAAACTTACGATCGGATTTCAACTGGTTGTCGAGCTTGGTTAAGTCGCTTAGAAAATGAGAGTGAAAATGGAAAATATAAAGAAACTCTATGAAAAATACAGTGTCTATTTGACACGCTCTAGACTAGAAATTGCGACAGTAATCGTCATTGTTGTCTGCGCAGGTTTAGTATTTCTGACAAATCTTCCCAAGCAAGGAGTTCTCAAACTGGATGGGGATACCATTGTTTACGATGGAAGCCTAGTTCGTGGTAAGATGAATGGTCAGGGAACTGTTACCTTTGCAAACGGTGATAGCTATACTGGAGAATTCAGTAACGGAGCCTTCAATGGTAAAGGCACCTACCAAGCCAAAGCAGGCTGGGTATATGAGGGTGATTTTGTAAATGGTCAAGCTGAGGGAAAAGGAAAATTGACTACTGAACAAGAAGTAGTTTATGAGGGAGACTTCAAACAAGGTTTATTTCAACAAGCACAATAACCTCCTCCTAGAAGGAGGTATTCTTCCAGGATTCTAGAAAGCGCTTACATGGAAACAAAAGACATTTCCAACCCCTCTTTACAACTAAGTTTGTGAAAAATAAAACTTTTTTAAAAACATTCACAAACTAGTGCCTCAAAAGCATCTGTAAAAGGGTGTTTGAGATCATTTTCACAAACAAACAAAAAAAGTTTGTGAAATGCTCATGAAACTGTTTACAAATGTCTAAAAAAGAGTTATAATAATCTTGTGAAAAAATTAACAAAGGACTTGCAATCCTTGAAAGCTATGGAGGAAAATATGGCTGATAAAAAAACTGTAACACCAGAAGAAAAGAAACTCGCTGCTGAAAAGCATGTCGATGGTTTGGTGCAAAAAGCTTTAGTTGCCCTTGAAGAAATGCGTAAACTCGACCAAGATCAAGTCGATTATATCGTAGCAAAAGCTTCAGTTGCAGCACTTGATGCTCACGGAGAATTAGCTTTACATGCCTTTGAAGAAACAGGACGTGGAGTATTTGAAGATAAAGCAACTAAAAACCTATTTGCTTGTGAGCACGTAGTAAACAACATGCGCCATACTAAAACAGTTGGTGTTATCGAAGAAGACGATGTAACAGGATTGACTCTTATTGCTGAACCAGTTGGTGTTGTTTGTGGTATCACTCCAACAACTAACCCTACTTCAACAGCAATCTTTAAAGCATTGATTTCATTGAAGACTCGTAATCCTATTGTCTTTGCATTCCACCCATCAGCTCAAGAATCATCAGCTCACGCAGCTCAAATCGTTCGTGATGCAGCGATTAAAGCAGGTGCTCCTGAAAACTGTGTACAGTGGATCACTGAACCATCTATGGAAGCAACTAGTGCGCTTATGAACCACGAAGGTATTGCAACAATCCTTGCAACAGGTGGTAATGCCATGGTTAAAGCTGCATACTCATGTGGTAAACCAGCTCTTGGGGTAGGTGCCGGAAACGTTCCAGCTTATGTTGAAAAATCAGCTAACATCCGCCAAGCTGCTCACGATATCGTAATGTCTAAATCATTTGATAACGGTATGGTCTGTGCATCTGAACAAGCGGTTATCATCGATAAAGAGATTTACGATGAATTTGTAGCAGAGTTCAAATCTTATCACACTTACTTTGTAAACAAAAAAGAAAAAGCTCTTCTTGAAGAGTTCTGCTTCGGCGTGAAAGCAAACAGCAAAAACTGTGCTGGTGCAAAATTGAACGCTGACATCGTTGGTAAACCAGCAACTTGGATTGCAGAACAAGCAGGATTTACTGTTCCAGAAGGAACAAACATTCTTGCTGCAGAATGTAAAGAAGTTGGTGAAAACGAGCCATTGACTCGTGAAAAATTGTCACCAGTTATCGCAGTTTTGAAATCTGAAAGCCGTGAAGATGGTATTGCTAAAGCTCGTCAAATGGTTGAATTTAACGGTCTTGGACACTCAGCTGCCATCCATACTGCCGATGAAGAATTGACTAAAGAATTTGGTAAAGCTGTTAAAGCTATTCGTGTTATCTGTAACTCACCTTCTACTTTCGGTGGTATCGGGGACGTTTATAATGCCTTCTTGCCATCATTGACACTCGGATGTGGTTCTTACGGACGTAACTCAGTTGGGGATAACGTTAGCGCCATCAACCTCTTGAACATCAAAAAAGTCGGAAGACGGAGAAATAACATGCAATGGATGAAACTTCCTTCAAAAACATACTTTGAACGTGATTCAATTCAATACCTTCAAAAATGTCGTGACGTTGAGCGTGTCATGATCGTTACTGACCATGCTATGGTAGAGCTTGGCTTCCTTGATCGTATCATCGAACAACTTGACCTTCGTCGCAATAAGGTTGTTTACCAAATCTTTGCTGATGTAGAACCAGATCCAGATATCACTACAGTTGAACGTGGTACTGAGATTATGCGTAACTTCAAACCAGATACAATCATCGCTCTTGGTGGTGGATCACCAATGGACGCTGCTAAAGTAATGTGGCTCTTCTACGAGCAACCAGAAGTGGACTTCCGTGACCTTGTACAAAAATTCATGGATATCCGTAAACGTGCCTTCAAATTCCCATTGCTTGGTAAGAAAACTAAATTCATCGCTATCCCAACTACATCTGGTACAGGATCTGAAGTAACTCCATTTGCCGTTATCTCTGATAAAGCAAACAACCGTAAATATCCAATCGCTGACTACTCATTGACACCAACTGTGGCAATCGTAGACCCAGCTTTGGTATTGACAGTTCCTGGATTTGTTGCGGCGGATACTGGTATGGACGTATTGACTCACGCAACGGAAGCATACGTATCACAAATGGCTAGCGACTATACTGATGGACTTGCTCTTCAAGCAATCAAACTTGTATTCGAAAACCTTGAAAGCTCAGTTAAGAATGCAGACTTCCACTCACGTGAGAAAATGCATAACGCTTCAACAATCGCTGGTATGGCCTTTGCGAATGCCTTCCTAGGTATTTCTCACTCAATGGCTCACAAGATTGGTGCGCAATTCCACACAGTTCACGGACGTACAAATGCGATCTTGCTTCCATACGTTATCCGTTACAACGGTACTCGCCCAGCTAAGACAGCTACATGGCCTAAGTATAACTACTACCGTGCAGACGAGAAATATCAAGATATCGCTCGTATGCTTGGACTTCCAGCTTCTACACCAGAAGAAGGGGTTGAATCTTTTGCAAAAGCTGTTTACGAACTCGGTGAGCGCGTAGGTATCCAAATGAACTTCAAAGCACAAGGTGTTGACGAAAAAGAATGGAAAGAACATTCACGTGAGTTGGCCTTCCTTGCTTATGAAGATCAATGTTCACCTGCAAACCCACGTCTTCCAATGGTTGACCATATGCAAGAAATCATCGAAGATGCTTACTATGGTTACAAAGAAAGACCAGGACGCCGTAAATAATTGATTATCAGCCAGAGGCAGGAGGAATCCTGTCTCTTTTTTGTAATTCTTTTTGTAAAATGGTATAATAATCGCATATATTTATTTGAAAATCAAATCTTTTATAATCGTGTGAGGGAGAAATGTAAGAGATGAATGAGCTAGGGGAAAAGGTAAGGCTTCTTAGAGAGGGGAAAGGACTAAGTCGTCCAGTTTTTTGTGGAGATGAGTCTGAGTTATCAGTCCGTCAGTTGGTGCGCATTGAAAAAGGAGAATTTCGTCCTACTATAAAAACACTGGAATATATTGCAGATAGGTTAGACATTCCCTCCTATGTCTTGATGCCAGACTATAAGGAATTACCGAAGCGTTACCAAGAATTAAAATACTTTCTTCTTCATCATCCTGACTACGGAGACAAAGAGTTGCAGGAACAAAAGGAAGAATATTTTGATGAGATTTTTGAGTGTTTTTATGATGATTTGCCACGTGATGAGAAGATGATAGTGGACTGCCTTCAGGCAATAGATGCAGTGAGAGCGACTAGTAATTCTTTATACGGAAGTGGTGTGATTGAGGACAGTCTTCAAGACTTACTATCCAGAGATGTATATAAGGCTGAGGAATTGTTGAAATTGAGACTGTATTTTCTTTGTCAGTTAATGGATGGTTTAAACGAGGGTGAAATAAAAGAATCTGAGTATGAGAATATTCTTTATTTTCATGAGAAACTAAGTTCGCAGATTGATAAGATAGAGTTCGATTGTTTAGACTTACTTAGGATTCCTTACTAGCTTCTTTAACTTGTATAGAGATTATGGGGCTGTTTCATTATTTTAAGAGGGCAGTTGAAACGTTAAATAAAATAGGGCAAAAAACACGAGATTTTCAAAAACAACCGATTGTCTTGATGCTTGAGTGGAAATATTATATTCAGACAGATTATGATACAGCCAAACAAAAGTATGAAGAAGCAAAAATGATGGCGAGAATGTTTGGCAATGAGAAGTTAATCGTTAGTTTAGATAATGAATGGGCCGAGGACCTAGAAAGATATCGTTAAAGGGTTTATAGGAGTGACATTTCTGTTATACAGTTTGTTTAAGTGTCAAAGTTTTTATAATCATGCGAGGGGCAAATGAGCAAGCCAAATGAGTTAGGGGAAAAGTTAAGACTCCTTAGAGAGGGGAAAGGCCTAAGTCGTCCAGTGTTTTGTGGGGATGAGTCCGAACTATCAGTCCGTCAGTTGGTGCGCATCGAAAAAGGAGAATTTCGGCCTACAATAAAAACACTAGAATATATAGCGAATAGGCTAGATATTCCATCCTATATTCTGATGCCAGACTATAAGGAATTACCGAAGCGTTACCAAGAATTAAAATACTTTCTTCTTCATCATCCTGACTACGGAGACAAAGAGTTGCAGGAACAAAAGGAAGAATATTTTGATGAGATTTTTGAGTGTTTTTATGATGATTTGCCACGTGATGAGAAGGGGATAGTGGATTGTCTTCAGGCTATAGATGAGGTGAGAGCTACAGATAATGAACAGTATGGCCTTGCACTTGTAGATGAATATTTGGAAGAACTTTGTAATCAAAGCGAGTTTTCGTTTTCAGATTTTTTAAAAATTAGATTGTATTTTTTATGTAGTTATTTAGAGTATATAAAAATAGGACAGTTAGCTATTAGTAAGCAGATACAACTTCAATCAATGTTTCAAAAAGTTTGTGATAGAGTAGAAAAAATTCATACTGAAGACTTATTTCTAGTTCGAGATGTGTTGTTTGCAGGATTAGGTAGTTGTGAATTGCTTAACGATTTAGAATTATTTAAGTTGGCAGTAGAAAAACTTAATTGGATTGCTGAAAAAACACGAGATTTTCAAAAACAACCGATTGTCTTGATGGTGGAGTGGAAATATTATATTCAGACAGATTATGATTCAGCCAAACAAAAGTATGAAGAAGCAAAAATGATGGCGAGAATGTTTGGCAATGAGCAGTTAATCGTTAGTTTAGATAATGAATGGGCCGAGGACCTAGAAAGATATCGTTGAAGGGTTTATAGGAGTGACATTTCTGTCATTGGGGAAATGTCACTTTTTTGTTACAATAAATTCGTAAAAAAGAGAAAGGAATTCTTTGATTCCTTTTGAATCTGATTGATAAATATAGTTTGTATCGTTATACGATATCACAAGTGATTAAAGGAGATGCCATGTCCATTTTATCCATTAAAAATATTTCAAAATTTTACGCCTTGGATGGCAAGCATAAAGAGCAGGCTCTAAGAAATATTAACCTGCAGATTGCAGAAGGGAAAATCACGGCGATTTATGGTCCGTCAGGCTGTGGCAAAACCAGTCTACTCAATATCATCAGTGGTCTTGATAGAGAGTATGAAGGAGTTTTAGAATTTAAAGGAGCCTCACTCCGTGAGCTATCAGAGATTGAACTAACTCAATTCCGTAAAGATAATATTGGATTTGTCTTTCAAAACTTCAATCTCATTCCTCACCAGTCTGTTTTGGACAATGTTAAGTTGCCTCTCTATGTCAAAGATTTATCCGATAAAGAAATGACAAGGATAGCTCAAGAGCAACTAGTCAGTTTAGGAATGGAACCTTTTATGGCTAAAAATGTCAAGCAACTTTCTGGAGGTCAAAAGCAACGTGTAGCGATTGCGCGTGCTCTGGTCAATCAGCCGGATATGATTGTAGCTGATGAGCCAACAGGGTCACTGGATTCTCAATCCCAAGAAATTGTATTAGAAGTATTTAAAAGTTTGGCCAAATCTGGGAAAACAGTACTGATTGTGACTCATAACCCAGAAGTAGCTGAATATGCAGATGTAATTATCAAAATGAAGGATGGTGAAGTCGTTGAAGAAGTCAAAAAATAAAGGATTATCCTTTAAAAATAAATTCAAACTTTCTTTAAGTAACTTTATGGAAAGAAAGTGGCGTAATTTGTTGATTGCGGTAGCAACTTCAATCGGTTTTGTAGGCGTACTGATTTCTTTTGGTCTGGGAAATGCTCTGATTTCTATGATTGATGAAAATACAAACGGAGGGAAGCTCCCTTCCCAAGTTCAGATTGCACTGAATTCCAGTGCTGCTGGAAGAGGTTTTTTGAACCAAGATGATAAAAACTACATCACGGATACAGTCGGAAAAGAGTCTATTAAATATTTAGAAAGTCCTTTTAGCATGAGCATGTCAAAGATTAGCATAGACGGACAAGAAGTAGACTTTAGTCAAACCATGCCTTCTTATGCTCAGGTTGTGAGTTTATATGAGGATACAAGTATTTCTGTTAGTAGTAACGAGGAAAACAAAGTATTAGCGGGCTCTATTTACACTGATGCGAAAGAGCAGGGATTGACGATTCCGATGAGTCTACTGAAAAATTGGAATGAACAAACAGGAAAAAATCTGACGGCTAGTGATGTTATAGGCAAAACAGTATTGGCAAGCATTGTAGAAAATGGTGCTGAAGGTAGCAAGACTTCTCAATTTCAAACTCAGATTGTACGTGTGATCAATGATGAAGATGACATGGAGGACAGTAACAGTTTTATGTCAGCCTATCAAATGGAATCTATTTTGAAAGAGGCTGGATTTACAAAGACTGTATCTTATTTCATTTTGGAACTCAAAGATCCATCTCAGACAAAAGCAGTAACAGAAGAATTGCAGAAAAACAAGAAGTATACAGTTCTTTCTCAACAGGCAGTTCTTGATATTGTGATTACCTTTATTCGTGTTATTCAGGGACTCTTGATAGTACTTTCTTCTCAAGCTATTTTGGTATCCGCTGTTATGATAGGTATTATTATCTACATCAATATCATGCAACGTTCTAAGGAAATAGGTGTTATGAAGGCAGTTGGTTATCAAAATAATGATGTGAAAGGTATCTTTATCTACGAAGCTATTTGGATTGTAGGGATTGCTTTGTTTATGGCCTTTTTGATTGCACAAGGGCTTGGAAGTTTGGCGAATGTAGCTGTGAATCATTTCTACCCGTCTATTTCTAAAGTTTTTGAATTAAACTTCCTCTCTATTTTTAGCACTCTAGTTTTTGCCGTACTACTTGCTTATATTTCAGCCCACTTTCCTGCCCGTAAGATTAGTAAAATGGATCCGGTAGAATCTTTACGCTATGAATAAGTGCAAAAAGAAACTAGCATAGAAAATCAAGGCCAGCGCTTGCAATTAAACTCAAATAGTTATATAATAGGTTTGTTGAAAGGTGATTTGTAGTGATTCAAGTTACTCTTTTCACAATAAAATTTTCATGATTTTCATAAGGAGGAAATCACTAATGGTAGTTAAAGTTGGTATTAACGGTTTCGGACGTATCGGTCGTCTTGCTTTCCGCCGTATCCAAAACGTAGAAGGTGTTGAAGTTACTCGCATCAACGACCTTACAGATCCAGTTATGCTTGCACACTTGTTGAAATATGACACAACTCAAGGTCGTTTCGACGGAACTGTGGAAGTTAGAGAAGGTGGATTTGAAGTTAACGGTAAATTCATCCGTGTTTCTGCTGAACGTGATCCAGAACAAATCGACTGGGCTAACGATGGTGTAGAAATCGTTCTTGAAGCTACTGGTTTCTTTGCTAAGAAAGCAGCTGCTG